>JBGPAF010000242.1:0-3868 GCA_041480535.1 Bacteroidia bacterium | reverse complement strand
CCCTGCCCATAACTCTCAGAGCTGAGACAGAACTTCTGAGGATGTTCCCGTACTGGGTGATAATCATGAGGTCATCACTGTCAGTTACATCTTTCAAGGCAATTAATGATCCTGTTTTTTCTGTGATATTTATTGTTTTTACTCCTTTCCCTCCCCTGTTTGTTATCCTGTAACCTTCGATATCTGATCTTTTACCATAACCTTTCTCTGAAACCACAAGTATTTCTTTTTCCTTGTTTTCAATGGTTATCATTCCGATTACAAAATCAGCGGTTTCATTGGCAAGCCTGATACCTCTGACGCCTGAGGCTGTTCTACCCATAGGTCTGACTTTTTGTTCAGGAAACCTGATGGCCCTTCCTGACTTGACAGCAAGCATAATGTGATGTTTCCCATTAGTCATACGGGCTTCCAGAAGCTCATCTCCTTCCCTCACTGTAATAGCATTCACTCCATTTGTCCTCGGCCTTGAATATGCTTCTAGCGATGTTTTCTTAATGATTCCTTTTGTAGTGCAAAGAACAATGAAGTTATTATTTATATACTCTGATTCATTCAGATTCTTTACATTAATAAATGCCCTTACATTATCACTAGGCTCAATGCTTATAAGGTTCTGCATAGCTCTTCCCTTTGAGGTTCTTGAACCTTCAGGAATGTTGTAAACTTTCAGCCAGTAACATTTTCCGTTCCGGGTGAAGAAAAGCATCGTATTATGCATAGTTGCGATATACAGATGCTCGATAAAATCTTCATCCCTTGTTGCTCCTCCTTTTGCACCTGTCCCTCCCCTGTTCTGTCGCCTGAATTCGGTCAGCGGTGTTCTTTTTATGTAACCCATATGAGATATGGTTATTACCATCTCGTCGTCGGCATAAAAATCTTCCGGATTGAATTCTTCTGCACTGGGCACTATCTCAGTGCGCCTTTTATCTCCATATTTCTCCTTTATTTCAAGAAGCTCGTCCTTAATAATTCTCATTTGCAGATCGATACTTGCCAGAACACTCTTCAGATATTCTATCAGAGCCATTATTTCCTTGTACTCATCTCTTAGTTTATCCTGCTCCAGTCCGGTCAGTTGTCTCAGCCTCATTTCCACGATTGCCCTGGACTGAATGTCAGACAGGCTGAATCTTTCGATCAGCCTTTCCCTTGCTTCATCAGGTGTCTTTGATGATTTGATAATGGCGATGACCTCATCAATATTATCACTTGCAATTATCAATCCTTCAAGGATATGGGCTCTTTTTTCTGCCTGCGTTAAATCAAATTTTGTTCTTCTGACGACCACCTCGTGTCTATGGGTGACAAAATGGCCTATGAGGTCTTTTGTGTTCAGAGTTCTGGGCCTGCCCTTTACAAGTGCAATGTTGTTAACATTGAATGATGTCTGAAGGGAGGTAAACTTATAAAGATGATTCAGGACGATATTTGCACTGGCGTCTTTTTTCAGAATAATTACGACGCGCATCCCGTTACGGTCCGATTCGTCGTTGATATACGATATTCCCTCAAGCTTTTTTTCGTTGATAAGGTCGGCGATCTTACGAATCATTTCCGCCTTGTTTACCATATACGGGATTTCAGTAACAATAATACATTCACGTCCTGAATGGGTAAGCTCAATTTCGGTTTTGCCCCTTACAATAATTCTTCCCCTTCCTGTTTCACAGGCATCTTTTATACCCTGTTCACCGTAAATGATACCACCTGTCGGGAAATCCGGTCCCTTTACATATTTGAGTATCTCATCAGAGGTGATATTCCTGTTATCAATAAAAGCAATTGTGGCGTCAATAATCTCTGTAAGATTGTGAGGAGGCATATTGGTCGCCATGCCGACAGCAATTCCTGAGGCTCCGTTTATCAGTAGATTTGGGATTCTTGAAGGCAGAACGACCGGTTCGGTAAGGGAATCATCAAAATTGGGCTGAAAGTCAACAGTTTCCTTTTCAATATCAGAAAGCATTTCCTCAGCAATTTTTTTCAGTCGGGCTTCAGTATATCTCATTGCAGCAGGACTGTCGCCGTCTACTGAACCGAAGTTTCCCTGACCGTCAACAAGCGGGTATCTGAGGGACCACACCTGTGCCATCCTGACCATTGCGTCATATACCGATGTATCGCCATGAGGATGATATTTACCAAGAACCTCCCCTACTATTCTTGCCGATTTTTTATATGGTCTGTTCGACAAAACTCCCAGATCTGACATCCCGAAAAGTACACGCCGGTGAACCGGTTTCATCCCATCCCTGACATCAGGTAAGGCCCTCGACACAATTACTGACATTGAATAGTCAATATATGCCGACTTCATCTCCTCTTCAATGTTTACCTGAATAACCCTTTCTCTTTCTGACATAAATAATTATAAATTAAATAGATATAAAACCTCTTTCTTTAATCTGTTTTGATTACGAAAATAGTTATTATTTGTTTATTTCTGTATAATCTGCATTGCGACTTTTTAACATTAATTGTTTATAAATGGGCATGAAAATTGCCATTCAGATATTGTATTAAATTTACCTTTGATTTTTAGGTCACCAGCATTTTTGTCGGGGATTAACTGACATAATGGCTTATGACTGATTTTTTAATAAAACTAGAATTTTAAATATGGATTCACAATTTTCACAAAGAGTAAAGGATATTCTGGGATACAGCAAGGAAGAGGCTATAAGGTTGGGAAACAGTCATATAAGCCCTGAACATCTTTTTCTTGGCATTCTGAGGGATGGAGAAGGTGTTGCGGTCGAAATACTTATTAATCAGGGAATTGACCTTATGGTCCTGAAGGGTTCTCTCGAAAAAAGCATTAAAGTGGAGAGCCCGGTTTCTGTTGCTGATCATGAGATAATCCCGTTGCTGAGAAGCACTGAACGAATACTGAAACTGGTATATCTTGAAGCTAAAGCATTGAAGAGCACAACAATAGATTCAGAGCACCTTCTGCTCGCCATTCTTAAGGATGAGAATGCCCTTGTAACAAGGTTCCTGTCTGAACTGGATGTCGATTATCAGTCAGTCCGACGGGCCGTTGAAGCCAGCTCTCCTACTGCAAAAGCTGATTTTCCTCGTGAAGAAGATGATGAGGGGCAGGTATTTGGCAGTGGTCAGGGAAAAGGTCAGTCCTCTTCCTCTCCAAAACCTTCTTCTGATACACCGGTACTCGACAATTTTGGCATCGACCTTACAAAATACGCCGAAGAAGGGAAGCTTGATCCTGTTGTTGGCCGGGAACGTGAAATTGAAAGGCTGGCTCAGATATTGTCAAGAAGAAAAAAGAATAATCCCGTGCTTATCGGTGAGCCCGGAGTAGGTAAATCAGCAATAGCCGAAGGCCTTGCATTACGTATAATAAAAAGGAATGTATCAAGGGTGTTGTTCAACAAACGGGTTGTAGCTCTCGATCTGGCTTCGATAGTCGCCGGTACCAAATACCGGGGTCAGTTTGAAGAAAGAATGAAAGCTATTCTGAATGAGCTCTCCAAAAATGACAATATAATTTTGTTCATAGACGAAATTCATACTATTGTCGGAGCAGGAGGCGCCACAGGATCTCTTGATGCAGCCAATATGCTTAAACCTGCGCTTGCAAGGGGTGAGATCCAGTGTATCGGTGCAACAACACTGGATGAATACCGTCAGCATATTGAGAAAGACGGAGCTCTCGAAAGAAGATTTCAGAAGGTAATTGTTGAACCGACCTCTATTGAAGAAACAATTCATATACTCCACAACATAAAGGAAAGGTATGAGGAACATCATAATGTTATCTATACCGATGATGCAATTGATGCGTGTGTTAAGCTGACAAACAGATATATATCCGACAGACATCTTCCTGATAAGGCAATTG
>JBGPAF010000241.1:0-3882 GCA_041480535.1 Bacteroidia bacterium | reverse complement strand
TACAATTTTCAGTGCTTTTGTTGAGATTACAGTATGAATTCCTCCGACCTTATTACAAACCTCCCAACTGGTCTCAAAAACTAGTTCAACATTCATTATCAATTATATTGGTTCAGATAAATATTCAGATATTACTATTAGTTCTTTTCTGCAGGCTTTAAGATTTTGTTTTTTTAGTTATTTTAATTTTCTGCGATGATTTCTTATCTGACAGTAATTTGCCTGAAGAACTTTTCCTGCGGGAATTCTGTTTAAGGTTGTCAATTTCGGCTGCAAGCTGATCGATCATTAACTCTTTTTCCTTAAGAAGATTATTTAGCTTAGAAATCTCGTTTTGTTCGTTATTATCAGGTACGAACCTGTTAAGCCTCATTTCAAAATCGCTTAATACATTCATATAATTCATAAATGCGTCATAAGGTGTGTCGTACGGGTTAAAGTAGGCATGGACTGCACCGTCTGAAAAGAATTTTGTTGCCATATAATAAAAATGATCGCTTGCCTGCAGGTATTCCCAATCCTTTCTTATCTGGATATCTTCGCACCTGTTGACTTTGTCGGTCAGATTATAAAGCTTATCAAGGGCAGCTGCCTGCAATTCATTCCCGTTCCATGCGGTTATGTCGCGTTCCTCATCAGCCCATGATATCGGCGAAGGGATACTGATAGCAGAAACAGGCTGAAGGTACTCCGTAACCTCGGTCGGTGTCATGAACCTGTATGGTGTCTTTTTCAAAATTGATCCCGGCATATGACTTAGGAAATCGAAGATCCCGGTATCCTTATTATTATGTTCGCCGAAAGTCTCGTAATCAAGAAAAACATTTATCAGTTCGCTTTTAGGAGCAAGCTTATTAAGCCAGGCTGAATATTTATCAGCAGTTAAGGGCCATTCAGCCCAGTTGCGGTTCGAGAACCTGAAGGCAATATCATCGCTGAGGACGAAATTCCTGAGAAGCACTTTCAACCGTGGATTTATTGAGTTACAGTACAGAAAGTTAGGGCTTTTCCAGCCAAGAACGTGTTTTGCACCCTCCGTGAGCATCGATTTGAAGCCCATATCAGCAACCCATGAACCGATTTCATCGGAATAGATCAATTCGGTGTTCCTGAACGATGTCGGTTCAACACCCAGAAATTCCTTGATCATAGCCTTATGGGAAATTACCTGACGTTCAAACTCACTTCTTTTTTTGATTGATGCCAGGGAATGTGACTCTGTTTCGGCAAGGAACTCAACCATTCCGGTGTCTGCAAGTTTTTTAAACGACTCCAGCACTTCAGGTGCATAGAGGCGAAACTGGTTTATTACCAGACCCGTAAGTGAAAAAGTGACCTTAAACTTCCCCTTATTTTTATTAATAAGATCGAGAATTACTTCATTCGCGGGGAGATAGCAATTCTCCGCCACTTTTCTCATGATTGATTCGTTTGAGAAGTCATCATAGTAATAATGGTCATGACCCAGGTCAAAGAATCTGTACCTTTTTAGCCTGAAAGGCTGGTGAACCTGAAAATAAAAGCATATTGCTTTTTTACCTGTTAAACTCATATCTAGTTCTTATTTTGCCAAATCACTCTGTAATAAATATCTCTAACGTGTCTTGCTGAATTGTCCCATTTAAGTCTGACAACCTCTTCTTTTCCGTTTTTGATGAACATTTTTGACAGGGCGGGATAATTAAGTATACCATAAATTGCATCGGCCATAGCGTCGATATCCCAGAAATCAGTTTTAACTGCGTGGGTCAGGATTTCGGAAACTCCCGACTGCTTGCTGATTATTACGGGAACATTCGATTGCATGGCTTCAAGTGGTGAAATTCCAAACGGTTCTGATACCGAGGGCATAATGTACACATCGCTCAGATTAAGCATTGTGAAAACATCTTTCCCCTTTAAAAACCCTGTAAAATGAAATCTGTCGGTAATATTAAGGGCAGCAGCTCTTCTCATCATCCTCTCCATCATGTCGCCCGAGCCTGCCATCACAAACCTCACGTTAGGCATAACCTTTAAAACCTTGTTAGCTGCTTCAATGAAATATTCAGGTCCTTTCTGGAGGGTAATCCTTCCCAGGAAAGTAACCACTTTATCATCAAAGCCTTTATCAACGATTGTGTCCTGTGAAATTTTAATCGGCTCAACTGCATTATAGACTGTCTCGACCTTATCAGGATCGATATTGTATTTATTGATTACAATATCCCTTGTAAGGTTGCTGACAGTAATGATCTTTGAAGCAGCATCCATTCCCAGTTTTTCGATACGGTAAACATCAGGGTTGACATTACCACCGCTGCGGTCGAAATCTGTGGCATGGACATGGATTACAAGAGGCTTGCCTGATACTTCCATTGCTGCGATTCCGGCAGGATATGCAAGCCAGTCGTGAGCATGAATGATATCAAACTCGTTTTCCTGAGCAATCACTGAAGCAACAACAGAGTATTTGTATATCTCATCCATAAGTGAACTGTCGTATTTTCCTGAAAAGTCAACAGTTCCCTCGTTGTTTGTCTGAACAATAAGTCTGTACCCTGCAGATTCTGAACTGAGTCTTTTCCAGAATTGTTCAGGATTGGTATATGGAACAATTTTTGATGTAATTTCAATCTTCTCAAGGGTACGCTTGAATCCTTTATAATGTATCTTCTTAAAGGCAACAGGAACCTTGTTTGCACCAATAAGTCTCACCCTGGTCTGGTCCTCATCGCCCCATGCTTTAGGTACGACGAAGATAACTTCAAGGTCATCCAGCGTCGACATCCCTTTTGTCAGGCCATAACTGGCTGTACCCAGTCCGCCGGAGATGTGTGGCGGAAATTCCCAACCGAACATTAGTACACGCATATCATACCTGATTTATAAATTAGAATATTTGTTTTCGAGCAGATCAATAATCCTGAGGACCTCGCCGACGCTCCATGCCTGCGAAATTGCACCATTGGGTGCATGAGGCGGGTCTCCGTCATAAATCTCTGAGATTGTGCTTACGCCATGTTCGCTCATCACTTCCTCAAGTCCGTAAATCAACTTTTTAACTTTCTGCACTCCCTGTTTGCCATACACCTTTAACCATCCTTCGCAGAAGGGACCTAATAACCAGGGCCATACGGTTCCATTGTGATAGGCATTGTCGCGCTCCTCCTGGTTTCCATTATAAGTTCCTTTGTAAAGCGGGTTTCCAGGGGAAAGGGTTCTTAATCCTCTTGGTGTTACAAGTTCTTTGTCCGCTACCTCGAGAACTTTTTGCATTTGTTCTTTTGAAAGCATTGAATATGGAAGCGAGACTGCAATTACCATGTTGGGCCTCACAAAATAATTTTTACCTTCCTCATCGTTGACATAATCAGCCAGATAACCGCGCTTGTGATCACAAAACAAATCATGAAATGAGTTATTTATCAGGTCAGGAAGGTATTCATATTCCTTTATAAATTTCCTGTCTTTCACCTGTATTGCCATTCCCAGTGCAAAGCAAACTGCATTGTACCATAAAGCGTTGATTTCAACAGCGTAACCTTTTCTCTGTGTTACAGGGATACCGTTTACCACCGCATCCATCCAGGTGAGGGATTTGCCAGGTGCACTTGCATAGATGAGTCCGTTTTCCTTCATCTGGATATTAAAAGCTGTACCATTTTTGTATGCATTGAGCACCGATTTCAAAGCTTCCCCATATCTTTCCCATGCATCTGTTCCACCGCACTCAAGATATTGCTGCACTGCCCAGAAAAACCACAGAGGTGCATCAACAGAATTGAAAGCGGGACTGCTTAGCGAACCCATATTCGGGAACAGTCCATCCTTCATCCTTTCAACCTGGGTGTCGAGGACCTCCCTGTAGAGCTGAAGGTTATTCCTGGAACGTGCCAGGGC
>JBGPAF010000240.1:0-3891 GCA_041480535.1 Bacteroidia bacterium | reverse complement strand
CTGATGCAAAGAGTAGTGGCTGTTATTGCCCGTTTTGTTCACTGGGCTATGAGAGTAAGCGGGAGCGAAGCCCTGTCAAATGTTGCAAGCGCTTTTGTGGGTCAGGTTGAGGCTCAGATCATGATACGGCCTTATCTTTCAGGAATGACAATGTCTGAACTGCTTGCTTCCATGACAGGAAGCATGGCATGTATAGCCGGAGGCGTGATGGCTGTTTATATTTCAATGGGGGTTCCGGCTTCATACCTTCTTGCCGCAAGCCTGATGGCTGCTCCCGGTGCACTGGTGATCTCAAAAATCGTATTTCCGGAGACAGAACAATCTGAAACCAAGGGAGTCGTAAAACTTGAGGTTAAAAAAGAACATACAAACATCATGGATGCAATCTCTCATGGTGCAACCGACGGAATGGCAATTTCAATAAATGTGATTGCCATGTTGATAGGGGTGATTGCTCTGGTTGCTCTTATTGATGCACTCCTTGGATACTTTGGCCTGTTTCTTGGATGGACAGGTCTGTCACTTGATTTTATCGGACTGGATGTCCAAAACCTTCGTCTGAAAGATGTATTTGGAGCATTCTTTTCATTGTTCGCCATAGTTATGGGAGTTCCACCTTCAGAATCATTTGAGGTTGGTTCGTTAATGGGCACAAAGATGGTAATTAATGAATTTGTTGCATATTCTGATCTTTCACCCATGATACAACAGGGTGTCCTTAGTGCAAAATCGATCGTGATAGCCAGTTTTGCATTATGCGGTTTTGCAAATTTCAGCTCTATAGCAATTCAGCTTGGGGGAATTGGTGTAATGGTGCCAAACCGTAAAGCGGACCTGGCAAAACTCGGATTCAAAGCAATGATCTGCGGAACAATGGCTTCATATATTTCAGCCACTCTCGCCGGGATATTACTTTAGCGGAGAGAGGGGGATTCGAACCCCCGGTCCGCCGATTGGCGGACAACGGTTTTCGAGACCGCCGCATTCGACCGCTCTGCCATCTCTCCATCCCCGGTGCAGCCGGAGCTGACAAAAATAATCCATATTTCTTTTGATGGCTGTTTTTAATAAACTTATTTTGCATAATGATCAGGAAATTAATAAATAACCTAAATAATTATAATTGTGAAAAATCTTTTTAAAATGCTAGTGATTATTGGATTGTCAGGTCTTATTTTTAACTCGTGCCTAAATCAGCCTGAAGTTGATAACACAAATCCCTTTTTCTCAGAATATAATACTCCTTTCAATGTTCCGCCTTTTGAAAAAATAATGGCAAAACATTATATGCCGGCTTTTGAAAAAGGGATGGCCGAAGGAAGGCTTGATATTCAGAATCTGGTAAAGAACAGCGAGGAACCTGATTTTGATAATACGGTCGGTGCCCTCGATAAAGCAGGAGAACTGCTGACAAGAATCTCAAAAGTATTCTTTGAACAGGCTTCTGCGAACACTAACGATTCGCTTAAGAATTTAGAAGTTGAGATATCGCCGAAACTGGCAGCATACAATGATGAAATAAGACTGAATCCCGCTCTTTTCAGCAGGATCAAGAGCGTTTATGAAAACCAGGCAAAGTTCAATCTGAATGATGAGCAAAAGTACCTTCTCGAAAACCTTTACAAGAGTTTTGTGAGAAATGGTGCAAACCTCAGCAGCCAGGATAAGGACACACTGAAGAAATTTAACCAGCGACTGGCAGTGCTTACCGTGAAATTTGAACAGAATGTTCTTGATGAGACGAACAACTACCGGCTTTATGTTGATAAAAAAGATCTGACAGGCCTGCCTGAATCCCTGATTGAATCTGCCGCTGCAGTTGCAAAGGCTTCGGGACAGGAGGGCAAATATGCTTTCACCACCCAGAGTCCGAGCGTTTTCCCGTTTATAACATATTCGCCCGACAGGAGACTCAGAAGAGAGATCTTCACTGCATATACAATGCGCGGCAACAACGGAAATGAATATGAGAACAACAAGATCCTGGCAGAAATAGTAAAGCTCAGGGCAGCCCGGGCAAAACTTCTCGGCTACAAAACACATGGTGACATTGTCCTCGAATCAAGGATGGCCAAAACTCCGGCGAACGTCTTAGACCTGCTTAACAGCCTCTGGGATAAAGCCATCCCTGTGGCAAAGAACGAAGTTAGCCAGATGCAGAAGATAATCGATAGCGAAGGCGGCAAATTCAAACTTGAACCATCCGACTGGTGGTACTATTCAGAGAAGCTAAGAAAGCAGAAATATAACCTTGATGATAATGAACTGAAACCATATTTTAAGTTTGAGAATGTACGGGATGGAGCATTTGAATGTGCAACAAGGCTCTACGGGATAACATTCACCGCATTAAATAACATACCTCTCCCGCATCCCGATGCCCAGGCTTTCGAAGTGAAGGAGAGTGACGAAACGCATATTGGTGTCCTTTACATGGATTTCTTCACAAGGGAGAGCAAGCAACAGGGTGCATGGTGCGGCAATTACAGGGATCACATGGTGCTTAAGGATAAAACCATCACACCAGTTGTAACAACCGTCTTCAACTTTGCGGGTCCAACCAGCGATATGCCCGCGCTTCTTACCCTTGATGATGTATCGACTATCTTCCATGAATTCGGTCATGCCCTTGAATCCCTTTTCAGCAAAAACACTTATACACAGACATATGTGGCACAGGATTTCGTTGAGCTTCCTTCACAGCTGATGGAGCACTGGGCTACTGAACCTGAGGTCCTTAATCTCTATGCAAAGCATTACAAGACCGGCGAGCCAATACCTGCATCACTTATCAAAAAAATCAATAACAGCAACTATTTCAACCAGGGATTTTCAAATACTGAAATATTTGCAGCGTCTCTCCTTGATATGGCTTATCATACCATTGAAGCTCCGGCAATTGTAGACGTTCAGAGCTTTGAAAAGGGGTTCTTCGCAAAACTCGGACTGATACCGGAAATAGTCTCACGCTACAGGAGCACATATTTCACACATATTATGGGAGGATACGATGCCGGCTATTACAGCTATACATGGTCTGCAGTACTTGATAATGACGCCTTTGAAGCTTTCATGGAGAAAGGAATCTTCGACAGGGCAACGGCAGAATCGTACCGCAGGAACATTCTTGAAAAGGATGGCACAATGGATCCCATGCAGATGTATGTCAAATTCCGCGGCCGGGAACCTCAGATTGAACCGCTTCTTAAAAACAAAGGACTGATATCTCAGATCAACTGATTAACTTCGATTTTCAGATGCTTGTTACTGGTTGCTTGTTGCTGGTTAACTGACACCTGGCAACTAGCAACATTAGTTATTTAGAATATTTTTTCAATCTCTTCAAGGGAAGCTCCAAGGCTCTTAACAGCTACATCGTTTAGGAGCCTTTTTTCACCAGTGATGTGAATTGTTATCTGATTGTGAGTTATGCTCTCACCCGGCTTTAATGCTGCTGCCGGAGAGGATGTTTCAATTTCATAGAACGGGCCCATCTGCGATCCGTCTTCCAGCGGTCCGTCGTTGTAGGAGTTAAGTGCATCACCTAAATAAGGATCATCCTGTATCTTCCAGGCTGAATTGACATAGTCTTTTACTCCTTCGGGCAATTTGCAGATCAGCAATGTAAGTATGTTATTCTCAAAATCATAACTGCCTAATGCTCCAGTAGATCTTAACGGCGGGATTCCGATCTTACCCCGGTTTTTACCGTCAGCCCTGAAATAAATGTTATTTCCAGCAACTTTCAGCCGGTCGTTAGCTATTGGTCCAAAATAATTATCATTTACCTGAACACCAAGTATTTTATTATCGCCTTGCCTGATAGGGATCACAACAGTAACAGCGGGTGAAGGATTGAACATACCAAGCATCCAGACTGATAAAAGGCCT
>JBGPAF010000239.1:0-3895 GCA_041480535.1 Bacteroidia bacterium | reverse complement strand
TTTTATTAATTCACCTATTTCAGGTTTCCCTTTGCTGTCCAAAAAACACGGTTCATAAGCGGATGACGCAGTTTTATGGCTCCTTCAACCGGACACTCAACAACACAGCAACCACAATACCAGCATTCTCCGGGATACATAACTACCGGGGGTGCACCCTTTGTATGGTTTGGCAACAAAAGATCGACCTGGCATATATTTACACACCTGTTGCAGCCTGTGCATATTTTACTGTCTATCAAAATTGGATTTGCCGCGGGCATTTCCGGAATATTGAAACAGTTATCTTCTGATACTGCTGTTTTCATTGATATATTTCTTATTATACTTTTCATAGTTTTCATTCAGATCGCCAAAAAAATCCACATCTGATTCCCTGGTTATCACCTTGTTATTTATCTGCCTGATAGTGATAAGCTTCCTTGCATCACTGACATCAGAACTGTTGTATTTAGAGAAACAAAGGGCCTTTGAACTTGATTTTCTCCTGAGGCATGAATTTAAAATTATACGCGATACAGTCAGTATATCGAAGACCTCAAGAAGCCGTACAAGTTCATGAGGATTATATGCATATGTTTCCCGCCCTATGGTTTCTTCATAGTCGGTAAGCTGTTTCAGTCCTATTTTAAGCAATTCATCATGCTTGACCTCCCCGCAATAGTTCTTCATGATCTTGGATATACCCATATTAAGTTCCTTCCATCCGATACTGTTTGAGGGCTGGTTATGAAGCGGACTGTATACACGCTCCTTTTCGGTCCTCACCTGATTTTTATCCGGCTCCGTTTTTTTGATCCCGGCTGCATATTCTGCGGCGTGCCGTCCTGCATAATGTCCTGTTGCGGCGGCATGTCCGTAACAATTTGAGGAATAAAGAGAATCTCCTGCAACGAATAATCCCTCAAGATTTGATGACAGTTTCCAGTCATTCAGAAACCCGCCGGGCAGGCCAAAGAGCTGTCTTTCAGCCGGAAGAAATTCGGCCGAAGTCCACCCTGTTCCATAACATTGAATTACATGCTTTTCAGGATCAAAACCTGCTTCAGTGAGATTTTGATATACGGGGATCTTTGTTTTTCCTTCTTCGCCCACCATCATACCCCAGATGACTTTTCTTTCGGATTCCGGCAATTGTGAAAGATCGGCATAGAACGGAAGCTTGTATCCTTTTGCGATCATGTCCGCGAAAGGCAGGGTTTCTGGTCCCAGGTACTCATATTTAGGATTATCAACTGAACCGCCTTTAAGAAAAAATTTCTGTCCTGGTGCAGGCTTGAACCTGTCGCTAACTTCAGTCAGTATGTTCCCGTCCCGGTTAGCATACGGGATCTTCCTGCCCGTTGAATCGATTATGTCGGCAGCATACCAGGTATTATGGTTGTTTCCGGCCGCGTATGGAGGATAACTCCTGCCCGATGCTGAAAACTCTGCTCCAACCGATTTCTCCATCATTGTGAATTCAGCTCCAGCCCTCCATCCCATAGCGTGTCCGTCGCCTACGCACTGCGTTGGGCGGAATTCACATAATCCAGGAAGGGAAGCAGAAAACAACCATATCCTTGCCGGCCTTGACATGCACATTATGCTTGCCCTGGCTTTGAAAGAGTAGAACCTGCCTGTCCGGGTATGAATGCCTGTTGCTCCGATGATTCTGTTTCCCTGTTTCCCCGATCCGGTTAAAAGCGATGTGACCATCACTCTGTCGATTATTTTAACACCCAGGTGTTTAAGTTCCCTGAACATGGCAGGCTTAAATGTAGTACCCCACACCCTTAGTGTATATCTGTTCACATAATCGTAAGCAAATAACAGCTTTGTTTTTTCATCCCGGAAAGCTGCTCCCCTGAATTCATCATTTGTATCCCGGATCTTTCCACCCATTTTTTCAATATCAAGGAGCCTGTCATATCCTTCGCGGCACTCTATATAATGCGAAATCCCGTTATTGAAACCGTCATTATCATCGAGCATCGCACGGGTAAGCTCTTCAGGAGTCACCTTCGAACATGGATTTGTTGCTGCTGATTCCCAGTGATCGCAGCCGGAACCTCCGGCGCCGCTCATTTTTGTTGCTCCCTTTTCGACGAGAAGAACCCGCTGGCCGCTCATGGCAGCAGCAATTGCTGCCATACACCCGGCAATGCCTCCTCCGAGAACAAGAATATCTGTTTCAATAGTCTCTTCCTTTTCCCATTCAAGCGGATAAGGCCAATCTCTGACTGCCATTCATAAAATATATTAAATTCAAATCAAATCCTGATCTTATTTTCATACCTGCTTACAGAAACCAAAATTATCAGTGAAACTATATATGCGTAAAAGAGTCCCATCTCTGGATTTACAAATCCTTTGAAAGGACCGGGAATTCCTGCAAGAAACGCACCTGTTCCGATAATTCCTCCGGCAAAGATAGCCGAAACCGCACCTTTTTTTGTAGCTCCCTTCCATAGAACACCTGCCAGTAAAGGTATAAGAAGGCTCCCCATGTAAGGGTAATTGAAAATTATTATTGCATCAAGGATATCGGTTATTTTAAAAGACAGCAGTACTCCTGCCGCTACTGAAAAGACTATTGCCAGTCGTGAGATAATTTTAGAAAAAGGCAACTCATCAAGGTTTGCCTCAGGATGGAGGAACCTGTTGTAAAGATCTCTTGAAAAAGTTGCTCCAAGGGCTATCAGCAATCCTGCTCCGCTTGACATTGCAGCTCCTAAAACTGCAGATATAACAACTCCCGCGATGACCGGATTAAGGGATTTTATTACCATGTATGAGAAAACCCCCTCCGAAATCTGAGGATAAAGAAGCTTTGCTGCCGCACCTACCGCCGAAGTCAGAATACCAATGAAAATAACAACTATACCTGCAATTATACATCCAAGCCGTGCAGTTTTTGCATCCTTTGCCGCCTGGTAACGCAAAAAAGCGTCATAGGAGACCGAGATTGCAATAAGAAAAGGGATCACCAGGTATATAAACTTCGTGATTGTTCCCGGCGGGATGAATGGGGTTGCGAAAACGGCTCCGGGGCTTATATTGTTTGTTCTGAGAAGCGACAGGGATACAATACTGATAACAGGGATGCTTATCATTATTATCATGGTCTGTATCACATCGGTCAGCACTATCCCCCACAGGCCGCCCAATGTGCTGTAAATTAAAATGACCATGGCACAGATTATGACTCCTTTGTAAAATGGGACTCCAAAGCCTGAAAGAATATTGCCGCAAGCCAGCAGCTGAGCCACGAAAATACCGAGAAGGCTGGGGACATTGCTTATCCATGCCCACAGCCTTATCCATTTATTTGAGCCATATCTTTTTTCAAAAAAATCGAGAGGAACGAAACTCTCCTTCTGCCTTAACTTTCCGGCAACGAGGATCCCGGCAATTATAAGGCCGCCGCCGCAACCGAGTGAGTACCACATGCCTGGCCAGATACCCATTGAAGCTCCTTTTGAAGAACCGCCCAGGATTATCCCGGCACCAATCTGAACTGCTGACAGGGTGGCCACCGTAAAAGGAAGGTTCAGCTTCCGTCCTGCTACAAGAAAATCAGAAGCTTTTCTGTTCCGGGTCATTACAATTATCCCGATAAGGATCATAACTGTGAAATAAGCACAACATACTATTAATACCACAGTCGATTTTTCCATGCAGCTTATTTTGTCGTTTAATCGGTTTGGGCTGTTATGAAATTATTTCAGTTCTATTATCATTGCTGTTTTAGGGGCTATTTTGAATGATGCAAGATCATTTATTTCTGTTCCTGTAATTACTTCAGTACCGCGTGTGAATCCATTCATTGCTTCAGAATATCTGTTCCTGGTTATTGTCCGCGTTTCTTTGTCGCTGTTATTAAGGACAACCATTACAGATTCCTTGTCATTAT
>JBGPAF010000238.1:0-3938 GCA_041480535.1 Bacteroidia bacterium | reverse complement strand
TGAGGAGCTTCCTGTTCATCTCATCTATTATTTCATCATTTTTAATGGTCCAGACTGCATAAGAATCATCATTATTAGTAAATGATAACAGTGATTTTTCCACCATGCTTATTCCCGAAAGCAGCATATTCAGAACTACATCTGCCATAGCCTTATACTCAGCAGTCTCTCTGATTGAACCTATTGAAGCGATAATGTTGATTACACGATCACCGATACGTTCAAGGTTTATTGTCATGCGATGGACCGAAACGATCTTTCTTATATCAGACGCGACCGGCTGATATAGTACGATTGCGTTAATGAATTTATCACTTATAACGACTTCGTATTCATCAATTTTCTTTTCGTTCGCGTCAATAGCACCAATAATATTTTTGCCTTCACTGGTATCGCTTGATGACATGAACTTTTCAAGGAGAGAAAGCTGGCTGAGGACAAGGTTAGCCATCTCCTCAAAACTATTAAGTATATCGGTTACTGATTCTTCCCTTCTTGTCTTCATCTCAAATTGTTTTTTTAATTCTTCACTTATATTCAAAAAAGTATAAATAACTGCTGCAAAGGTAATTGCATTTATTATTATAATTGACCTTCTATTGTTACTTAATTGTTACATTTCAGTGAATTTTGGGTCAGGGTCTGCAATCATTTAATATTTTAATAACTTGCATCGGTTTGTAATTAAGGATAAACATGAAAAATCTGATAACATTTTCCATATTGTTGAATTTCATGACAATAACCGGTGTCTCTCAGACCTTCCTCAGGCCAAATTTTGCCCTTAAAAGTCACGAAACGCTTGATATTATTAAGGTAGAAGCCAGGCCTGAAGCAACTATCTTTTATATGAGCATCGAAAACCGGATTGAGGGAGGTAGTTTCTGTGCTGATAAAAATATTAATATTATTTATCCCGATGGGGAAAAAAGTAATCTGATATCTTTCTCGGGGATACCTGTTTGTCCTGATACATATAAATTTAAAGCAACAGGGGAGAGGCTCGAATTTGTTCTTACATTTCCGCCATTGAAAGAGGGAATTAAATGGATTGACCTTATCGAAGATTGCAGTAATAACTGTTTTTCATTCTATGGGGTCACTCTTGATCCTGATATTAATAAAAGGATTGATGATGCATTTGCACTTGCTGAAAAGGACGAACCGGAAAAAGCACTTAAAAGTTTTATAAATATTGCAGAAGATACTGGTAAGAACAACCGGGGTATTGAGGGCTTGCTTTATATTAACATAATAAAGCTTGCAAGGGAAACAGGGGATGATACAAAAGCTGAGGAATGGTACAAGAAGTTTATGTTATCAGATGCTCCAAGATTAAAAACTTATATAAAATACCTTAACGATCAGGGGATTAAGTACTGATTTTTTAAAACCACTTAATTATTTCGGATTGCGGATTTGTGATTGCGGATTATTAAATCCGCAATCGACAACCGAGCCGAAGACGAGCTCGGCGGAGCCAATCCGCAATCAGTAATTTACTAATAATTTCCTGTGAGTATTTTAAGTTCCGACAAGGCAATCCTGTAATTCAGCTGAGCTGCGAAATAATCTGATTCAGCTTTTGCCATAGCAGCTTTTGCTGCAAGAAGATCCGATTCAAGATTCAATCCTGCCATCCGTGCGTTATTTCTTATCTTCAGATCCTCAGAGCGGTATTCGACAACTTTGCCGGCTACCTTTATCAGCTCCTCCGATTGTTTCAGTTTCCTGTAAGATTTGATAATGTCTTTGCTGACCTGCTCCTTTGTATTTGCCAGGTTTTCTTCAGCCTGCATCTTTATGAATGTCCGTTGCTTCTGGACTGTCCTGTTTGATAGTATATCCTGCAGATTCCATTTCAGTGATGCCCCGATAAATGCATTGTTTTTGGGATAGATGTCAGTTCCTTCCTGATATGTATAGCCGCCCAGTATCCCAAGATCAGGCAGATAGCTGAATTTGCTTGCTTTTATTGAATAATCGGCTTTTGTTTTATTTAATGAAGCCATTTTAAGATCATTGTTCTTAGTGCCTGATTCAATAATAGAAGTGTCAATTGCAGCTATATCTGTTCTGAAGTTATCAGCAGGCAGAGGTTGTAGCTCTAATGCAACTTCAGGATCAAGGCCAGTTAGCTGAATCAGGTCCGCTGCATAATCATCATATTGGATCTTTAATTTCAACAGGTTCTGCTCCTCATCAGCAGCACTTGCCGAAAGACCGTAAATACTTGATTCTGTTGTTTTTCCGGCTACAACTGCATTTTCAACATCATGCAGCTTCGTTTTTGCCAGTGTAACCTTAATTTCCGCTTCTTCAATCTGCTTTGTGAGTATCAGTAAGCCAAAATAGAGTTTTTCGACTGCCTGTTTGACCTGAAATGTTGCTCTGGACTCCTCTGTGCGGGCAATCTGAAGTTCTACTTTGGAAAATTGCACGCCTGCATTTATTTTACCAATCTGTGATACAGGCTGGTAGAAGGTAACACCTGCATTGTAAACATTGTGTTTTCCTACCTCGATAATTTCATCGACAGGAGGAAGAGGGTAATATACACCGCTGAACGGCAGAGTGCCAAACATTCCCTGTTCAACAGTTATGCTTGGCAGATTCGTATTGTACTGATAAGAGCCGCCAATGAAGACTGTGGGCAGATATTTCACCCTGTCTTCGTTTACTTTTTCCTGTTTTTCTTCAGTCTGATATTTCCTGACATTAAGAAGATGATTATTCTTCAGCGCAAGGTCAGTTGCATCATCCAGGTTCAGTATCTTAACAGTCTGGCCTGGAACTTGTGCCTGAACAACTAATGCTAATACACCACATGCAACAGTTATCTTAAGAAATAATTTAGTCTGCACTTTTCTCTGTTTTTTGTATTTGTACAATATCTTTTTTATCCTTTGGTTTGATTGTAACGGTGTACAATACAGGAATCGTAAGTGTTGAAATTACCATCGACCATACCACTCCGAAAGCAATAACACTCGCCAGCGGGCTCCACAAGGGTGACCCTGATAATATCATTGGCAACACACCTATTGCTGCGGCCATTGCAGTAAGGAATATTGGTCTCAGACGTCTTTTGCCGGCTTCGCAGGCTGCGGTTGGTATATCCATTCCTTTTGCCAGAAGTTCATTGGTATGATCAATCAGGATTATCGCATTGCGGACCTCTATTCCTGAAAGGCTTATTATGCCGCAGAAAGCCATAAATCCAAAATCATTCCCGGTAATCAGCAATCCCAAAACTGCACCGAACAGGCTTAAGGGGATGGTAAGCATTACAAGCCCGACCTCCTTGAGATTCCTGAACTGGAAAAGCAAAACCATAAAAATTATAACGAGACTTATCAATAAAGCCATTATCAGATAGCTGTAAGTCTCCTGCTGATTGGCATATTCTCCGCCATAGTAAATCCGGTATCCGGGTGGCAGATTTAATTTTTCTATCTCAGGTCTGATTGCCTTGAGCAATTCGGATGGGAGAACTCCGTCTTTTGTCTCACTCTGAATACTAAGTGTGCGAACCCCGTTACGGTGGATTACCCTTCCCGGTTGCCACTGGTACCTTAAATCTGCAATTTGCCTGAGAGGAACTGAAGCTCCGGTAGCAGGCGACTGGAGGTATGTATTCTCCAGATCACCGGTATTCCGGCGATACTGCTCCTCAAGTCTCAGAACTACATCAATTGGATTATCCCCTTCGTACAATGTTGAAACGGAATAACCGGCAAATCCCGAATAAATTATTTGTGAAATACTTGTTGTAGTAAAACCAAGACGGCCCGCTTCATCTTTAAGCTGAATCTTTATGCCGTAGGAATCTTCTTTAAAATCGGACCTGAGCTTGTCGCTTCCGGGAGATCTTCTGATGATATCACTTACTTCACTCCCTATTTGTTTCATCTTGTCAATATCATCGCCTGATATCC
>JBGPAF010000237.1:0-3958 GCA_041480535.1 Bacteroidia bacterium | reverse complement strand
GTTAATGCCTGTATTCCTTTTCAGCCACGAGTTTAATATCCCTGTCCCATTGATACAAAGCAGGACGCCTAGTCGCTGATTATCACTGGAATGATTTACATGCAAAAAAGTATTTACGCGCGACTGCGGATCAAATTTCTTCTGATCAGTGACACCATAAATCACTCCTGAAGTTCCCGCTGTTGCAGCAACTTCACCCGGATTAAGAACATTAAGCGATAATGCATTATTTGGCTGATCACCAGCCCGGTAGGAAACAGGAATTCCTGATGGTAATCCCAGCTCGGAGGCAATATTCTTTTTAAGATATCCCTGGACAGAAAATGATGCTTTCTGTTCCGGAAATATATCAGGACTAAAACCAAAGAAATTTATAATTTCACCTGATAGCCGGTTATTTATGAAGTCCCAGAATATACCTTCTGAAAGTCCTGTGAATGTTGTTATCACATCACCGGTCATTTTCATGGCAATATAATCGCCGGGCAGCATTATTTTATTGATCTTCTCAAAAAGTCCGGGTTCATTTTCTTTCATCCACGCAAGCTTGGCTGCCGTAAAATTACCGGGAGAATTGAGCAGGTGAGAGAGGCAGAAATCCCTTCCCAATGAATTGAATGCTTTTTCTCCATATTTAACAGCCCTGCTGTCGCACCATATTATTGAACGGCGGAGAACCTTTAAATCCTTGTCAACTGTAACAAGACCATGCATCTGGTATGAGATGCCAATAGCACCTATATTATTCTTTTTTGTACCAAGCTGATTGTTACAATCAAGAATTGAAGATTTCAGGTTTGACCACCATAAATCCGGGTCCTGCTCAGCCCATCCGGATTTAAGGGCAATAATCTTCATTTCATCATGAGGATAAAAAGCAGTTGCCAGGCATTTGCCTGATTCCCCGTCGATAACCGAAGCTTTAACTGAAGAGCTCCCTAAATCAATTCCAAGAAGTAGCATATTATTGTTAATTTATCTGTTAAAAAATCAATTTTCCCTTAAAGATGACTGGCGGACAATTAGTGAATGCTTAAGGACGATCGTACTGTAATTTATTGATTGTGAATTATTTAATTTATCTATGAGTGCAGTAGCTGCAATTTCTCCAATCTCTCTTGCCGGATAATTGACAGTTGTAAGGTTTGGGCGGATCACCTGGCTGACAGGCTCATTATTGAAACCGGCTACTGCGATATCATCCGGTACTTTGACTCCTGCTTCCTGCATTTCTAATATTGCTGCAACAGCCGATGCATCATTGGCAGCAAAAATCCCATCAGGCTGAAGATTCGTTTTAAGGACCCTTATCATTATTTCTCTTCCTGATTGCTCTGTAAGGTCGCTTATGAAAACCAGTTTCTGATTAAACTCAATACCATTATCATGTAACGCCTGCCTGTATCCTCTGAAACGTTCTGAATAAACATTCCTTAACAAATTTCCCCCAAGATGAATTATCCTTTTGCAGCCCTGCTCAATCAGATGAGCGGTTGCTTCATACCCTGCTTTGTAATTATCAATTATAACACTCATACAGCCCTGACAATCAGCAACTCTGTCAAAAAAAACAACCGGAATATCTTTATTGAAAAGCTTGTCAAAATGGTCCAGATTTTTCGTATCAAAAGCCAGCGAAATCAATATACCATCCACGCGGCTGTCAAAAAGAGTGGAGACACAGGCCGTTTCCTGCTTCCCAGACTCCTGCGACTGACTGATAATCAGACCATAACCATGTTTATTCGTTACTTTTTCAATACCTGAAATCACGGTTGCCATGAAATAACTGTTCAGTTTGGGAACCACAACACCTATAGTTTCCGTACGTCTCTTCCGTAATGAGCTAGCAAATTTATTCTGCTGATACCCCATTTCTTTTGCAGCAGCCAGGATTTTCTTTTTTGTCTCCTTGTGTATGTGAGGATGATCTTTCAATCCCCTGCTGACTGTTGATGGTGAAATATTCAGGGCTTCTGCCACATCGTAAATGGTGACATCCTTGATGGTCTTCATCTGAATGATTAAATTCTAACAAATTTAATATAAAATGCTTCACTGAGTAACATTCGTAATAAAAATTACGCAATCGGTTGCATATTTTTCAAAACTAACTTGATTTTAATAAACCATATAAGT
Source organism: Bacteroidia bacterium (assembly GCA_041480535.1). Taxonomy (GTDB): domain Bacteria; phylum Bacteroidota; class Bacteroidia; order Bacteroidales; family VadinHA17; genus LD21. The sequence goes on along the minus strand of JBGPAF010000237.1, from coordinate 1,819 downwards.
AATTTTATATGACAGAATTAACCTGCTTAAAAAACATTCTGCGTTGTCTGTTTTAAAATACTGATTATCAATAATATGAATAATATACTACGCAAAATTGTGCTGACTGTTGCTCTGACGGGATGTTATTCTTTCTGCCTTATCTATGGTCAATCTACTTACGGTACTGAGCAATTTATTTCCTCCGAAAAAGTAATGGATGCATTTACTATTTCTGCATCGGGGAAGAGTGCCAAGCTTCTCATCAGCTCGAAAGAATGGCCCGGGGTTACAAGAGCTTTCCGTGACCTGCAAACCGATATTGGAAAAGTTACAGCATCCACACCGGAATTAAACCTCGATAAAGTACATGATTCCAAAGAGATTATAATTGCAGGCACGATAGGGAAAAGCGATTTGATAGATCTGCGCATTAAAGATAATAAGATAGATGTCGGAAAAATCGAAGGTAAATGGGAATCATTTTTAATTCAGGTTATAAAGAAACCTTTTAAAGGAGTGAAAAGAGCCCTCGTTATCGCCGGTAGTGACAAGAGGGGTACTATTTACGGAATTTATGAAATATCTCGGCAGATAGGGATTTCTCCATGGTACTGGTGGGCAGATGTCCCTGCTGATAAGAAAGAGAACCTGTATGCAAAACCCTTCACCTATATTGATGGCCCTCCATCCGTAAAGTACAGAGGTATATTCCTGAATGATGAAGCTCCTGATTTAACAAATTGGATAAGAGCTAAATACGGTTTTGCTCCACGATCAGAGGATCCACCGGTACCTCATGGCACAGCAAATTACGGCCATGAATTCTATACAAAGCTTTTTGAGTTATTACTCAGGCTTAAAGCCAATTACCTGTGGCCAGCAATGTGGAACAATGCTTTTAATGAAGATGATCCTGAAAATCCCAGGCTGGCTGATGAGTACGGTATTGTAATGGGTAATTCTCACCAGGAACCTATACTTCGGGCTCAGAAAGAGTGGGACCGGCGTTATCAGAGAACCCTTGGAAGCTGGAACTATGCAAAGAACCCCGATATCCTGGAATCATTCTGGAGAAATGGGATCAACAGGAACAGCAAGTATGAAAGCATTATTACAATAGGACTGCGCGGTGCAAATGACACACCCATGGCGACGGGAGGACCTGAAGCTAACATGGCTCTACTTGAAAGAATTGTTAATGTCCAGCGCAACATAATAGTCGAAGAAATTAATCCTGATATTGCAAAAGTGCCACAGCTATGGTGCCTGTATAAAGAGGTGCAGGACTATTATAAGGCAGGTATGAGAGTTCCTGATGATGTGACTCTTTTATGGGCCGATCCTCCCTCCAATAGTCTGAGAGCAATAAAGTTAAAACAGGTTGAAGTTTTACCTGAAGCTGAAATGGGTGTTTCAGTTGAAGGTTCAGAAGCCGTCTGGCCCGGGGAGCAGACTTCACCGGTGTTGCCTGAATTTGATGTATTCAACCAGCAATCTCATTATATTGAGGTCTTTAACAAAGGCACCGGGTCCATGGATTTTACTGCTTCTGCAGACAAACAATGGATAAATGTAAGTACAGGCACTTTTGATGTCACAACTGGCTTAGCTCCCATCCTGAATTATATACGGGATAGGGGGTTAACCTATGGAATATCATTTGACGACCAGCCGCCACAGATCGTAACACTCGTTCCTGAAAACTATGATGCCCGAAACGGCAATACAGACTGGGAGAAAACTGTAAGCGATAATGCGAGGTTAAGTAAAACAAACCATACCATCCTGGTACCAGGGTATCATACCCTCAAAATATGGCTGATTGATCCGGGCATCG
>JBGPAF010000236.1:0-3959 GCA_041480535.1 Bacteroidia bacterium | reverse complement strand
GAGAAGAGAATCTGCTAAATCATTCATAAAAAAATGTTTTAGAATATATACAAAGTAAACAATTTCTGCCAAAACCAGTGAAATTCATGAAAAGGATTTTCTTATATTAGCATGCTTTAAATTTGTTAGATACAAATTCGAAAAGCCCGCCCTGCAAACTGGCACCTCCCTAAAATTGCCCACAGGTCAATTTCTTAACGGTCGGCCCGGTATGAGGTGCGGGGAGCGAGGTATGAAAAACAAGTAACGAGGAACAAACAACTAGCAACTAGCAACCAGCAACATCTTAATAATAATAAAACTTAATCTATAAGAAAATGAGCAGACCAGTTACGTTATTCACAGGCCAGTGGGCGGATCTACCGTTTGAAACTGTTTGCAAAAAAGCCAAATCGTTCGGGTATGACGGATTGGAGCTTGCATGCTGGGGCGACCATTTTGAGATCAGCAAGGCTACTGACGCCTATTGCAGGGCAAAGAGGAAACTCCTTGACAAGTATGGACTAAAGGTATTTTCAATTTCAAATCATCTTGTCGGACAAGCTGTTGCGGACCGGATTGACGAAAGACATAAAGCTATTCTTCCCGTATATGTCTGGGGTGACGGGGATCCTGAGGGAGTCAGACGCCGTGCAGCCGCTGAAATGATAAAAACCGGTGAAGCAGCCAAAAGGCTTGGGGTATCCATTGTTAACGGATTCACAGGCAGTCCGATCTGGCATCTTGTATATTCTTTTCCTGCTGTTCTGCCAAAAATGATTGACAATGGCTATAAAGAGTTTGCTGAACGGTGGAAGCCAATACTCGATGCCTATAAGAAGCTTGGTATCCGGTTTGCACTTGAGGTGCATCCTACGGAGATAGCATTTGATATAGTTTCTGCCAGAAGAGCTTTGGCAGCTTTGAAAAATCATCCTTCCTTCGGATTCAATTATGATCCGTCACATTTTGGCTACCAGGGAGTTGATTATGTTGGATTTATTTATGCTTTCAGTGACAGGATCTTCCATGTGCACATGAAAGATGTCGGCTGGTCGGATATTCCTGCTGATGCAGGTGTTTTCGGAGGACATACTGAGTTCGGCACAAAAGGTCGCTACTGGGACTTCAGGAGCCTGGGCAGAGGTAATATTAATTTTGAAGAAATAATAAGGGCGCTAAACCGCATCGGATATAAAGGTCCCCTGTCAGTTGAATGGGAAGACAGCGGAATGGATCGCGAACACGGGGCAAAGGAGGCATGCCAGTATGTCAAAGCAGTTGATTTTCCTCCTTCAAATATTGCTTTTGATTCAGCTTTTGAAAAATAGAATAATCAACTTCGGCATTTTTCAGTATTTCCTGTAATAAACCTGACTTTTATGGAAACAATTAAGAAAACACAATTATTCAATGCCAGCTGTGTTGCACTGGTAGTTACTGCTTTAGCTTTTGCCACAAGGGGTTCTTTTGTGGAAGCATGGGCAGCAGAGTTTAATCTTACCCACACCCAGGTGGGATGGATCGTGGGTACTGCCTTCTGGGGTTTTACACTTGCGATGTTCTTTGGAGGGCCATTGGTAGATATCATTGGTATCGGAAGGATCGTCTCAATAGCATTCTTTTGCCATCTGGTCGGAATCATTCTTACAATCGTTGCCACGGGTTTCTGGACACTCTTTATTTCAACGCTGTTTGTAGGAATAGCAAATGGTAGTGTCGAAGCAGCATGTAATCCACTTATTACCAGCATGTACACCGATGAGAAGACCAGGCGGCTAAACAGGTTTCATGCATGGTTCCCTACCGGAATAGTAATCGGAGGCTTGGTCGTGTACCTTTTTAGCAACATTGGACTCACTAACTGGAGGTATGCAATGGGAATTATGTTAATTCCCACATTTGCCTATGGTTATCTGTTTCTTAACAAGCAATTTCCAAAAACAGAGCGTGTTGTCACGGGATTTACTTACAAGGACATGTTAAAAGCATGTGTCAGTCCACTGTTTCTGTTTATGGCCTTTTGCATGATCCTGACTGCTGCGACGGAATTGGGTACAAATCAGTGGATTGCCGCACTGCTTTCCAATGTATCTGATAATCCGATCCTGTTACTGGTTTGGATATCAGGTATAATGGCACTGGCACGTCAGTTTGGCGGTACACTTATTCATAATCTTAAATCGACAATTGTGCTGCTAATCTCTTCAATTCTTGCCTTTATTGGGTTGATCCTTATGGGATATACAAGCGGTGCTATGGTTTTTGCTTCTGCCGGGGTATTTGCTCTGGGGGTAGCTTTCTTCTGGCCCACAATGCTGGGATTTGTTTCAGAAAACATTCCGGAAAGCGGTGCCCTTGGGCTGGCAATAATGGGAGGAATAGGATTCCTTGGTGGTGCTATAGCACAACCAGTGCTGGGTGCCATATTTGATGCGCAGACTGTTGCTGCAGTTCCGGCAGGTCAGATTATCGAGGTTTTAAAATCAGCCGTTGAAGGAACACAGGAGGCTGCCGCATGGGCTACTGCCCAACTTAGCGGGGGTGCCCATACTTTAAGATATGTGGCTGTTGTACCTGCATTTCTAATAATTTGTTTCACATTCCTCCATCTGAGGAAAAGAAAAGATACTTAAAACGTTTTACCCCCCAGCTCCCCTGAAAGGTGACTAAACAGCACATACTTTAAAACCCCCTTCAGGGGGCAGGGAGCTGGGAGCAAAAAAATAAATTTTTAAAAAATGTATTATGAAGAAAATAAGAATGGGAATGATCGGAGGCGGTATCGGTGCTTTCATTGGAGATGCACACAGGAGAGCCTCACGTATCTGCAACGATTTTGAGCTTGTCGGCGGCGTTTTTGACGTTGATTATAAAAAGAGCAAAGAATTTGCCGTCAAAGAGGGTATTGACCTCAGCCGTTGCTATGATGGCATCGACGCACTGATAAAGGCAGAACTAAAAATGCCTGTAGATAAACGAATGGAGGTTGTTGCAATTGTCACACCCAATGCACTTCACTATCACTTTGCCAAGAGTCTGCTTGAAAACGGATTTCACGTTGTTTGTGAAAAACCAATGACCATGACAGTAGAAGATGCTATTGACCTTGAAAAAATGGTTGCAAAAACGAAGCTGACATTTGCCCTGACCCATACATATACCGGATACCCGATGGTCAGGCAGATGAGGGACCTGATTTCAAAGGGAGTGCTTGGAACTATACAGCGTATTGATGCACAATACTATCAGGGTTGGATCAATTCGATAATCCATGGTACTGAAAGCAGGATAACAGGTGTGTGGAGGCTTGATCCTAAACATGCCGGAGTAAGCAGCTGCATGGGCGATATCGGTGTTCATGCTTTTAACCTTATAGAATACACGACAGGGTTGGAAATCAAGGAGATTTTATCTGACCTGAGTTCTGTAAAGGACGATGTAAAACTTGATCTTGATGGCACTGTTCTACTGAGATTCGGAAAATACCTGAAAGGCGTTATCAGGGCAAGCCAGGTGTGCGGTGGAGAAGAGAACTGCATTACGATTGCGGTATATGGATCAAAGGCCAGTCTTAAATGGGCTCAGGAAAATCCCAATTATCTTTACATGTTAAGCGATACAGAACCGACCAGAATATTCAAACCTGCTCACGGTTATAATGAGAAACTTGCTGAAAGCAGTCATACAATGCCGTCGGGTCACCCTGAAGGTATTTATGAAGCCCTGGCCAATATCTATAAAGGAACCGCCAAATCAATACGGGGCGAAAAATTCACGCCGGGAGAATTTCCTACAGTTCACGATGGAGTAAGAGGAATGAAGTTTATTCATTCGGTGGTTGAATCAAATAAAAAGGGGAATGTTTGGATTAAGGTGTAGAAATATTCCCGCATGAAAAATCTTTCTTTTCTCTGTGGCTCTCTATGGAACTCAGTGTTTTTTTACCCCCATCCCCTAGAAGAGGGCTAAACAAAAAG
>JBGPAF010000235.1:0-3975 GCA_041480535.1 Bacteroidia bacterium | reverse complement strand
TTTCTTTTCTTCAATAACTATCCCTTCATAGATGTAGATGTCAGCATCTTTCCAGCCATCCCAGCCGATTCCCGCCTTATCCCGCGAAGTATATCCCAGGAACTCCTCGACGCTCCAGTTATTTTCTGTAGCCACCTGGGGCAGCATCGTTCCTGATCGGTAATCTTTTTCAATCTTAATACCATGCCGGCCCAGGACAATCTCATTGATGTTGTTGATCTTCTTTAATGGTCCAAGCACGGTAATCTCTATATCAGTTTTTGGCAGTTCTTCCTTTGTTAGCGGTGAGAAACGCGGATCTTCAAAAGCCGACGACTGGGACGATTCCAGCACAACTTCGTAAAGGGGATCAGAAGATATAAACCTTCCGATACACCCTCTCAGAGAACCATTGATCTTTAACGTAACAAAAGCCCCATATGGTTTCTTAAACACCTCAGGTAGCGTCTCCTTGCTGACAGCGATCCTCTTTTTATCAAATAACAGTGATCTTATATTATCACGGGCAAGGGAAATCAATTGTTCCTTTTCTTTGTCGCTGAATTTTACTTCATCGGTAAGCTTCTTTGTTGCCTGGGTTCCTGAATTCTTTTCAGTAAGCGCAATTGCATTATAACCAACTACTTCGTCCTTGTTACCATATTTCGAATCTCCGGAATTGCAATAATCGATTTTCTTAAATTCAAGATTGCTGTTGCCTTCAGCAAGGTAAAGCAAAAGAAGCCCGGATGTCCATCCGCACATACTGGTAGATAATCCAGGATCATTTATATATGAATTTTTGTTAAGCGTATTCAGGAATTTCTTCGGATCTCCAGTAACGATTGCATCAGCAGTAGTATTATCAACCTCATTTGCTGTTTTATATGACGGATAATGCGAAAAATCACTGCTGATTATGAAGAGGTTCTCCGAAGTGAACCATGGTCTCAGTATGTCAGCGATTTTTTTTATGTTGTTAGCATTATTTGTTGCAATTATTATGGGAATGACCGTAGGATTATTTCTGAAGTAATACTGAATAAACGGCATCTGGACTTCAAGGCTGTGTTCCTGTTGATGCGCATTTACAGGGAAGTCAAAAAGCTTCTCTTTCTTCAGGCTGTTTGCAATGTCTTTATTTACAATAACTTTTCCCAGTGGAGTTATGAAATCGCCGATATTGTACACTGAGGCCCCTTCAAAAGCCATTACATGACTTGAACCGATGACAAATATATTTTTGTACGTTGCATTTCTGTCTATTGCAGAAAATGCTGAGGCCGCAACCCTGCCTGAGTAAACGTACCCTGCATGCGGGCTGATAATTGCTCTGACAGTGGGATGAGGAGATGTTTTTATACAACTCTCAAAAAGAGCAGAAATGTCTTTTGTCAGTGTTTCTTTATCAGCGGAATAGAATCGTCCTGCAGCAACAGGCTGCCTGTCTGATGACCTGGATTGGGAAAATGTCTCCATAACGATAAAAATTGATAGCAAAACAAAACAAACTCTACGCATGGCGTAATGCAATTAATTTACCGTAATAAAGTTAGGTCAAAAAAACAAGAAAATTTTATTTGGAGGGAGGATAATTAAACGACAGAGTCTAAATAAATATCATCGATTCTTTCAGGATCTTTCCGCTGTCATCTGTACCGTATATCTTAAGCCCAACGCTTACAGTCGTGCTGCTTATAATATCGATAATAGGGCTGAGATCATCTTTGATATCATCTATGTCGTCGAAATCCTCAATAGAAAAGTACACATGAAGAAAGAGTACACATTCTGGTTTACTTATGCCTGTCAGAGATTTCACAATTTTTGCCAGCCATATTGATGAAGCTGTATTGAAATATTCCAGATTTAATCTTAAATTTGTGGTTTGTCTTGGGTTTTTGACATATTCATTGATCCAGTCAAGAATAGGTTCAAAAATTCGGGGAGCATTAATCGGTATGGATCTACCTGATAGAATAAGTTCACCACTTATATGGTTCAGATCAACAAGTGGTGTCTTTTCAGTTTGTTCGACAAACATATTTTTTAGCTCCTTCATGACAAGCTCAGTTTTATTTTCCTTTTTCTTTCGTAAATATCATATTCAAAAGTATAATATCTTTTTATTTGTTATAGAAATTTTCATCAAAAAGAATTGGTCAGTTGTCAAATAAAATTGTTCGTTGATATAAAAATCGGTAATCAGGCATGAAAAATGACCTTCATCGCTTCCCGTAATGCCTGTTTGTACATCAATGTCATTAAAATGTTATATTTGCAGGCGAAAAATTTTTTACCACAATGGAGATTATTTTAAAGGATAAAATAAAAGAAGCTGTTAAAGTCCTTTATAATAGCGAGGTGCCCATTAATCTTATCCAGTTGCAGGAAACAAGAAAAGAGTTCAAAGGGGATTTTACTCTTGTTGTATTTCTACTTCTCCGTTTTTCGAAAAACACGCCGGAACAGACAGCCGAAAGCATTGGTAATTATCTGCTTACCTCATTCCCATCAGTTTCCGGTTTTAATGTCATAAAGGGTTTTCTTAACATTGAAATTTCAGATAAATGGTGGATTGAGTACTTTGCTGATATGTCTTCCGGCAGGAATATTTTTGGGAACTGTCAGGTAAAAAATCCGGAAGTGATCCTTGTTGAATATTCTTCTCCTAATACAAATAAACCTCTTCATCTCGGACATATCCGTAACAATCTGCTTGGATTTTCACTCTACAGGATCTTATCTGCCTGCGGACATAAAGTAATAAAAACCAATATAGTTAATGACCGGGGCATACATATTTGCAAATCAATGCTTGCCTGGCAGAAATATGGCAACAGTGAGACACCTCAGTCGACAGGGCTGAAAGGCGACCATTTTGTCGGCAAATACTATGTAAAGTTTGAGCAGGAATATAAAGCCCAGATCGAAGAACTTGTCAGGAACGGACAAAACGAGAATGAAGCAAGAAATTCAGCGCCTCTCATGCTCGAAGCAAGGGAAATGCTGTTAAAGTGGGAGAACGGCGACAGTGCAGTTGTCGATCTTTGGAGAACCATGAACTCATGGGTATATGCAGGTTTTGATGAGACGTACAAAATGCTTGGTGTGGATTTTGACAAGATCTACTACGAATCAGATACATACTTAACAGGAAAGGAAATTGTGCTGAATGGGCTGAACGATAACATTTTGTATAAGCATAACGACAATTCAGTATGGGTTGATCTTACTTCCCAGGGGCTGGATCATAAGCTTCTACTAAGGTCGGATGGCACCGCTGTTTATATGACCCAGGACCTTGGCACAGCAGTCGCACGACAAAATGATTATCATTTCAACAAGACACTTTATGTGGTGGGAAATGAGCAGAATTATCATTTCCAGGTGCTGAAGGCTTTAATGAAAAAGATGGGGTACAAATGGGCCGACGGACTTATCCATTTTTCTTACGGCATGGTTGAGCTTCCTGAAGGTAAGATGAAATCGCGCGAAGGAACTGTTGTAGATGCAGACGACCTTATCAGGGAGATGAAAGAGACGGCCAGATCTGTTTCACTCGAACTTGGTAAACTGGCAGATTTTTCGGAAGATGAGAAAGAGGAGATATTCAGAAAAATCGGACTTGGCGCATTGAAGTATTTTATTCTGAAGGTCGATCCTCATAAGAACATGACTTTCAATCCTGCAGAATCTATCGATTTTAATGGTAATACCGGACCTTTTATTCAATATACATATGCCAGGATAAAGTCGGTTTTCAGAAAAGCCGAACAGATGGGGATATTGGCTGACAGGGATGCAATAATTAATGCCAAACCGTGTGATAAAGAGCTGGACCTGATAAAACTTCTTAGAAAATTTTCTGACACGGTTACTGAAGCGGCCCTGGGATACAGCTCTTCTCTGATTGCCAATTACTGTTATGACCTTTCTAAGGAATACAATCAGTTTTATCACGATTTTTCAATTCTCGGGGAGGAAGACAGTTAC
>JBGPAF010000234.1:0-3980 GCA_041480535.1 Bacteroidia bacterium | reverse complement strand
GGACGAATTCCGGCCATCAGGTCTATCATCATAATTCCGTCCAGACCACCATATGGGTGATTGGAAACAGTTATAAAGGCTCCCTCAGACAAAAGTTTCAATCGTTCGGCATTGCCAATTGCATAATTTACGCCTAAATCATTCAATAATCTTGATGTAAATCCGGCTCCGGTGTAATTGAAAGAATGGTCATATACCTGGTTGACTTTATCAATTGCGCAAAATCGCATGATTAATTCAGCAAACCAGTGCCCCATCTTTCCTTTGAAACATGAAGAAAAATTCTCGAAGTCTTCTATATCAACTACTTTCATGTCAAAATCGCAAAATTAACATTATAAATCTAAACTCCGGCACTATCCCCAAAGCAGTGCATCTGCCTTAAGAGCTAGTAATTTTGTTTCACAAGCTGTTAAGGGGAAATTGAAAGGGATTTTAAAAAAGCGTGGATTTTGTTTTCTTTTCTATTGAAATGTTGTAAAGGTTTTGCATTCTTTTATCAATATCGGCAATCTCATCTGCACAGGCTTTTAATTCTGTTGAAACGGATGCTTTCTTCTTGTCACCAAGATTATATGCCAGTTCATGCTCCAGCGATGCCCAGAAATCCATGGCAATTTCCCGGGTTGCAGAGTAATATAGATTTTCTGTTACCAGGAATGAACGGATAGTCTTTACCATCTCTTCAGGCAGAATATTGCCTGTTATCCCGTCAAACAGAAATGATGCTTTTACAAATTCTGCTGTGCCCATGATTTTCTCTGTTTATTTAATGGTTTTACTCCCAGGAAGGAATGAGGACAGATATTCTCAGGAATGTTTTACAATTTTCTTAAGCAGCTCAGTCAGGATTGCAGTTTCTGTTACACTTAATCCCGACCTTATTTTTTCAGCCATTCTTTCATGGGCGATTTCACGCATAGCTTTTATTTTTGCTCCCTTCTTATCAATATGCAGATGCATTACCCTTCTGTCCTCATCCGACTTTACCCTCCTTATATATCCTTTCTCAGACAGCTTATCGACAAGGACTGTCACTGTCGGTTTTGTAAGGTTAAGCTCCCTTGCCAGTTCAGTAAGGGTGGGATTCTTCATCTTAACAATAACCTTGAGGTAGTGCAACTGCTGCTGGGTAAGATCGCTGAAATCAGACTGATCAAGAGTCTCCTCAAGTATTTTTTCTATAAGATCAGACAGGTAAGTGATTGTTTCCTTAAGATTTGACATATTCTTTGTTATGAACCTTTACTGGCCAGGCTTCTTTTTCCTTTGCCATTATATTGAATTGACAGAATGTAAATATAGTTAGATATATCTAATCTTAAACTTAGTTTTTCAACTTTTTTCTTTTTCTGCCAGATCCCGTTCATGACTCAGTCGGAGCAGCTTAACCGTATCTGAAATATTGACAATAAGTAAAATAAGAGAGATAATTACAGCAAAATACTGGATTATGCCTATGAAAAATATCTCGAGCACCATAACGGCGGAAATTATGATTCTGATTTCTGTAGGTCCGAACAAACCGGCATCGATAGTGTATTTTCCTGTGACTAAATATCTAATAACAGCGATTATCATGGCCCATCCATACAATACAACAAATCCAAATCCTGCCAGGTCCCACTTTTCTTCAGAATAAATCATGTATCCAAGACCTATCAGTATGACGCTTAGCCAATCGCTCAGAAGATCAAGTGAAAATCCATACCATTTCTTTGGGTTTTTACGGAAGTATGCAAGTCTCCCGTCAAGGGAGTCGCCAAACCAGTTTATGGCAAATCCGAGTACACCCAGCAGCAGATAGTTCTTGTTAACATAGGTTGCCAGGATAAAACTTGAGAGTGTAGTCAGACTTCCTAAAAATCCTATGAAAGTAAGCATATCCGGCTTGATCCAGGAAGGTACAATCTGAACTAATGAGATCAGGGTTTTTTGCTCAAGGCTTCTAAGCAAATTTGTTCTTATCCTGTCTTTGAAAATAGTAGCCAGGATTTCTTTTGCTTCCTGAGAAAGAACAGATTTCATAGGATCAGTATTATAGGGTTTGTCGGAAGAAGCTTGAACAGGATAAAAGTAACATTTTATTATTTAGCGTCACCGGCATAGCAAACTAAATCATGTCATAAAAAATATACTGGAAAGTAGTAAAAAGGATATAGAATTATCAATCTGTTATTCCGTTAAGAGCTTGATATTAAGCAGAAAAAATTTGCATTATATTCAATTTTTTAGTACGTTTAGAAGAATTTCTAAATTCTTTAACCATGTCAAAAAAACTACTCTATCTCCTGGGTATTTTGTTGACAATAATTGTTGGTACAATCCTTCACTGGTATTTTTCATGTGATTGTGGGGTCAGATCCGGAAACATAGGGTCTGCAAAGGCCGACAATTATATTGTTGCAATACCTGACGAAAAAGTCGCAGTTGAACCCCTGGCCGCTCGCGATTCGGCTGAAACAATGAACTGGCAGGCAGTCAGAGATAAACGGAATGCCGATCCGCTAATTTTGTACTATGAAATCAATAAGGCTGATATCAGCCTTAACCAGGAAGAAAAACAGAAGAACAGTTATCCTGATTAAATAACATTTAAAATTTTAAAGATATGTGTATCCTTTGCATTTTATTACCCGTATTGGTTGGCTTAATATGTGCCATTCTGGGCTATTTATTAGGCAGACTTTCATTAAAAAACTCTGAAGAGCTTACCAGGCTTCGCGCCGACCTGGAAACATGCAAAAAAGAAAGGGAAAAACAACTGTCATTGAACAGTTCATTCAAAAGTGATCTTGACAGCTGGAGAAATAAATACAATTCATTGCAGTCTGACTATGATGCTTATGAGCTTAAATTCACTGCTGGAGTTCCGATTGGAATTCCTTTTGATGCTGTTCTTGCTGCAAGTGTTTTCAGGAAAAAAATATTCGAGGACGATCTTAAGATTGTAGAAGGAATAGGTCCTAAAATTGAAAAATTATTTCATAATGAAGGAATCAGGACCTGGAAGGCATTAGGTGAAACAGCTGTTGAAAAGTGCCAGCAAATACTAGATAATGCCGGCGAAAGTTTCAGAATCCACAATCCTGCAACCTGGCCGAAACAAAGCGAAATGGCGTTTCTCGGAAAATGGAATGAACTGAAAGAGTGGCAGGATCAGATGACCGGTGGCAAGGAATAAGCATTCTTTGATCGTGTCATCAATTATCTTGTCATACAGGTTATGGATATCATAAATGTACTTGATCAAATTCCCCATAAGATGAGTCTGCTCGAGCCAGCCGAGTTTTTCCCTGTGAGGATAATCGGTCGCGACACTTGACAGATTACTTTTAATTGACCAGATTATCAGTTCAAATATTGAATTGAAAAGCTCATTGGAACATTTAAAACTACCGCCGGCAGGAGAGGAATTCCTTGTATGAAGAAGATTTAATCCTGTTATTACCGGAAGGTTGTAGGGATTTGGTTCTCCCGATGGCACTGCACCTTCAGCCTGAACATACCTGAATCCGTAGTAACTGAACCGGGGGGTCCAGATCTCTTCCTTACCTCCTTTTAATGTGTAGGAAAAATAATATGGTTCCCCGCTGGCTTCCTGTGTGACAAGAGTATCATTATCAATAAGTTCACCCGGGATAAGCCGGACTGCCTGTCCTTCTTTCCCCTGAACCTTTATTTTTATGATACCCGACGCGTTCTGATTAAAATCATAGAGAAAAGTGCTGTCGTTTTTACGGGTTATGATTCCTGGCTCAAAGGTCTGCATAATTTTCAGGGGGTAATCACTTTCGGGTTTAAGCTCTCCCAATGGCTCCCTGACTTCCATGCATTCTTTCCACGTTTTACCACTAAATCCCACTTTTTGCCACATTTCCTGCTCAAGACGGGCATCATAGTCTTCGCCTCCATAGATGCTTGCAAAGGTAATCCTGGCATCGGTGGTAAAATAATTCCCGTCACCCGATCCGAGATCG
>JBGPAF010000233.1:0-3985 GCA_041480535.1 Bacteroidia bacterium | reverse complement strand
TCCTCTGGTTACCAGACAGATAAATTACTTTTCGACAATAGACAGCGGAAAAATTGTTCAGATTGTTGAGGGTCCGATCAACAAGATTGAATCATTTTTAAACACCTTAAATCCTGATATCTCCGATCAGCTGTCGCTTAAAGATTACATTGCTTCAAAGATAACAGGCATACTGAACATTGAAATGATTAAGAATTTTCTGGGTTCTTTTGTCGGCCTCCTCGGAAACGTTGTAGTAGCCGTATTTTCAATAACATTCATAACCTTCTTTTTCCTTAAGGATCAACGCCTGTTTTATGAATCAATTCTGATGTGGATCCCCGACAAGTATGTTGATAATGTGACAAGGGCGCTTGACTCGGTAAAAAAGCTTCTTACTAGGTACCTTATCGGGATAGTCATCCAGAGCACATGCATAATGATATTGGTTGATATCGGGATGACTATTGTGGGAATAGATTTCCAGCAGGCCCTTGTCATGGGGCTTATTCTGGGTGCTCTGAATGTAATTCCATATGTCGGGCCCTGGCTTGGACTGTTCATAGCAATAATAATGGGTGTAGCCTCTCATATAAATCAGGATTTTTCAACAGTGGTGATTCCCCTGATATATTATATGATAATAGTGGAAGCAATAATCCATCTTATTGATAATGTGGTATTTCAGCCGGTTATTTTTTCAAATAGCGTTAAGGCGCATCCGCTTGAGATTTTCGTTGTGGTGCTTGCATCCGGATTTGCAGCCGGTATCCCGGGTATGCTTCTCGGTATTCCAACCTATACGGCATTACGGGTATTTGCCAGGGAGTTCTTCTACGGATTCAAAGCGGTCCAGAAAATAACATCAAGCCTGTCAGAGGATAGCCGGGATGAGGGCAAACATGTCTCCATACTGGGTGATGAGAACGAAAACCCGGCGGCAACGGTAAAGAGAAGAGTAAGAAAAAAAACCAAACCTGAACAAAACAAAGGATGAATTCTGTTTCTTCTGCAATGAATAGAGTATTCCGTTTTTACTATGACGGCTTCAGGAGTATGTCGTGGTGGGGGAAACGCATCTGGATAATAATACTGATCAAACTGTTTGTTATGTTCATAATACTGAAGATCTTCTTTTTTCAGGATTTCCTTCAGAATAGATACGATACTGATGAGCAGAAAAGCGAATATGTTCTGGATCAATTAATAAATTCAAAATAAAACTATGTTTGAGAATGTCGATTTGACCCTTGTGGATTGGTCCAGGGCTCAATTTGCCCTTACGGCCATATACCACTGGCTTTTCGTACCTCTTACCCTGGGTCTTTCATTTATTGTTGCAATAATGGAGACAATTTATGTTAAGACAGGGAACGAGGAATGGAAACGTATGACAAGATTCTGGATGACACTTTTCGGGATCAATTTCGCGATTGGTGTCGCGACAGGCATAATCCTTGAATTTGAATTTGGAACCAACTGGTCGAATTATTCCTGGTTTGTGGGGGATATCTTCGGAGCACCCCTGGCTATTGAAGGTATTCTGGCATTTTTCCTCGAATCAACATTTGTAGCTGTAATGTTCTTCGGGTGGAATAAGGTCAGCAAGAAATTTCACCTTGTATCAACCTGGCTTGTTGCAGTCGGTGCCAACCTTTCGGCATTATGGATCCTTGTGGCAAATGCCTGGATGCAAAATCCTGTCGGTATGGTATTTAATCCTGAAACTGCCAGGAATGAAATGGTAAATTTCTGGCAGGTGCTGTTCAATGAGGTGGCTGTGAGTAAATTCCTTCATACAATTTCATCAGGATTTCTGCTTGCCTCAATGTTTGTTCTTGGCATAAGCGCTTATTATCTTCTCATGAAACGTGAGAATTTTCTTGCCAAAAGAAGCATAATCATTGCCGGAATATTCGGTCTTCTTTCTTCTCTTCTTGTTGCCTATACAGGTGATACTTCTGCAAGGACCATAGCAAAAGTCCAGCCAGTTAAATTTGCTGCTTTTGAGGCGCTTTACGATGGGAAGCAGGATGCAGGTCTTGTTGCCGTCGGGGTTTTAAAGAAGTCAGACAGGAAAATAGGAGAAAAAGAGATATACGATTTCGCATTCAGAATTGAGATTCCGGGATTCCTTTCGGTTATGACTGGAGGAGACAGGAACACATTTGTGCCGGGAATTAATGACCTGGTCAGTGGAAATGCCTCACAGGGGATAATGTCTGTCTCAGATAAGATCGAGAGGGGTAAAAAAGCACGCGACCTTCTGACAGATTATAAAGCTGCTAAAACCACCAACGACCAGCAGAGAGCCGAAGGTATTTCGGGAATGTTCCGTGATAAAAAATTCATTGACGGTTATTTCAGATATTTTGGCTATTCATTTTTCGGAAAACCCGAAGATGCAATACCGAATGTAAAGGCATCATTCTATTCTTTCCACCTTATGGTGATGCTCGGGTTTTACTTTATACTTGTTTTTTCACTGGCTCTGTTTTTCCTTTACAGGGGAACACTCAGTAAGAACAGGTGGTTTCTCTGGATCGCACTGTGCTCACTACTGCTTCCTTATGTTGCAGGAGAAATGGGCTGGGTGCTTGCGGAAATGGGCCGTCAGCCATGGATCATCCAGGACCTTATGCCCGTCTCTGCTGCTGTCTCGCAGATTTCATCAGGTTCCGTAATCACTACGTTTATCCTGTTTGCTGTTCTCTTTACGCTGTTGTTAATAGCGGAAATATCAATAATGATCAGACAGATAAAACTTGGACCCAAACATTAGGAGGGCAAAAACATGACAATGATGATTTCACATATTTTCCTGCAGCATTACTGGTGGATGATAATATCTCTTCTGGGAAGCCTGCTTGTATTCCTGATGTTTGTTCAGGGCGGACAATCGATGATCTTTTCACTTCCAATGAATAATCTACATAAGACAATGATAGTCAATACAATGGGACGGAAATGGGAGTTTACATTCACCACCCTTGTCACTTTCGGAGGCGCTTTCTTCGCTTCATTCCCGCTGTTCTACTCTGCCAGCTTCGGAGGGGCCTACTGGGTATGGATCGCAATATTGTTCAGCTTCATTATCCAGGCGATTGCTTATGAATACAGGTCCAAACCTGCAAATGTTCTTGGACAAAAGACATTTGATGTTTTTCTGTTCCTGAACGGTTCCCTTGGTCCCTTTCTTATCGGTGTTGCAGTCGCCACTTTCTTTACCGGTTCGCAATTCAGCCTGAACGAAATGAACCAGGTAAAATGGGCAACATCCTGGCACGGCCTTGAAGCTCTGCTGAACGGCAGAAATCTTGCCCTCGGTCTGGCAGTGCTCTTCCTTGCAAGGACCAATGGCCTGCTGTACATTATCAACTCGGTTGATGAAAAGGAACTGGTCGAAAGGTCAAACAGAAAACTAATTATGAACTCCATAGCATTCCTGGTTTTTTTCCTGTTCTTTGTCATAACACTTCTGGTTTCCAAAGGATTTGCATATGACCAGGTATCAGGAACTGTGAGCATGGAGAATTATAAGTATCTGCATAACCTGATTCAGATGCCACTGGTGCTGATCTTTTTCCTGGCTGGTGTTGTTGGTGTTCTGTATGGAATAGGTATAACGATATTCAAAGGAAGCCGCAAAGGCATCTGGTACACCGGAACCGGAACAGTACTGGCAGTATTTGCACTTCTCCTTATAGCTGGTTTTAACGGAACAGCTTTTTACCCTTCAACCTTCGATCTGAAAAGCTCGCTGACAATCGACAAGGCTTCTTCAAGTCTGTTTACCCTTAAAACAATGATGTACGTTTCCTTCATTGTACCTTTTGTAATCGGTTATATCTGGTACGCATGGAAATCGATAAACGATAAAAGGATAACAGCAGAGGAAATGAAATCGGAGGGGCATATTTACTAACGGCTCAAGGCTTTTGGCTCAGGGCATGTAAACTTCCTAAGATCCCCTCCTTGGAGGGGGAAGGGGTGGGTTAATTAAGAT
>JBGPAF010000232.1:0-4003 GCA_041480535.1 Bacteroidia bacterium | reverse complement strand
CAGATGCAGTAATTATTGCCACGGGAGCCACTGCAAGGTATCTTGGACTGGATGCTGAATCGCGTTATTCAGGCATGGGAGTCTCAGCATGCGCAACATGCGACGGATTCTTCTACAAAGGAAAAGATGTAGCTGTTGTTGGTGGTGGAGACACTGCAGCCGAGGAAGCAACCTATCTGGCAGGTTTATGCCGTAAGGTATACCTTATCGTTCGAAGAAATGTTCTGAGGGCATCCAAAGCAATGCAGGAGAGAGTTTTAAATATACCTAATATTGAGGTGCTGTGGGAACATCAGGCAATTGACCTTTTTGGAGAAAATGGAGTTGAGGGAGTGGTTCTTGTAAAAAAGAAAGGCACACCTCAGGAGGAGACCGTCAAAGTAAAGATCAATGGATTTTTTCTTGCAATAGGACATACCCCAAATTCAGATGTCTTCAGGGAGTTTCTTGAAACGGACGAAACAGGCTATATCAAAACTATTCCTGGTTCGACAAAAACCAAGATTCCGGGAGTATTTGCAGCCGGTGATGTACAGGATCCAGTTTACCGTCAGGCAGTTACAGCAGCAGGTTCAGGATGTATGGCTGCTATTGATGCGGAACGTTATTTGTCAGAGTGCCACTGAGAAATCCAAATAATATGAAAACATTTAAAAAGACATTCAAAATAAACGCTGAGCCTTCAGATATTTATTCTGCATTGACAAATCCTTATACAATCGAACTCTGGTCAGGATATCCGGCTAAAATGTCAACCGAAACAGGTTCGGAATTTTCCCTCTGGGAAGGCGATATCACAGGAAGAAACGTGGAATTCATTCAGGATAAAAAAGTCGTTCAGGAATGGTATTTCGGCAATCAGGACGATAAATCAATAGTCACAATTATTATAAGCCCTGATGGTGAGAACTCTCAGGTTACCGTTGAACATACCAATATACCAGATGATGATTTTGCTGAAATTTCTGAAGGATGGAGGGAATTCTATATAGGTGCAATAATGAATTTTTTCAATCCTAATTTCTGAATTCGACTGTGAAATTCTTTTCCGGTTTTGAATTGCCGAGCAGATCAAAAATATCTTCACAGCTGGCATAAATCAAATTTGCAATACCTTTATAACAGAGTGTCCCGGCATATTCCTGCATCCGCTCATTCCAATCAGGGAGCCACGATAATATATGCTGTTTAATAAACCTCCTGATTTCATTTCTCATCTCTATGCGGCATGCTTCATCATCAAGAGCTATATACCTGTCATTCAGCATGGTCAGGAAAAGCAATTCAATTCCCAGATTATCATCAGGAATATTATATTTTGTCCTTTTCTTCCATCCGTACGAATTGTAAAAATCACTTAAATTTTCTGTTCCTGATCCGCTTAATTCATGTATATCAATGTAGTATGATTTAAATGGTGGTGCCAGGGGTAATCCTGAACCAATAAAGAGCCTGTTGAAATCTTCCTGAAGCATTCTTCTGCACAAAGTCTTGTCCTTACACGAGTTTCTCAGTTGCGACGCTGCTTCAATAAATCTTGGATTACTGCTTCTTACAGGCAATGCTTTTAAAACTCCTTTTGACCAGAAATCAATCACACATTCCTCAACTGGCTCATACATTATCATACTGCCGGTAAAATAGAGGAGCAAATTGTATCCTTTTAAAATGGAATTCTGTTCTTTTACTTTTTTAGCTTCCATAATCTGGTTAATCAGGATTTGGGATGAAATGGAGTCCGCTAAATTATTTCTCGCGGGACTTAATAGCTTATAAACCAGAATAGGATTGGGTTTGTTCAAAATTGTAAAAAAAAAGCTGCTTCACAGGAGGCAGCTTTTTAAGCAGGTTTATATTTTTACTTTGTGAAGTCGGCCATTTCATGAGGATATTCATCATTGTCAATTTTCCTTTTGATCTCTCCGAAAGCTTTTACCGTGTAATTAACATCTTCCAGCGAGTGCACAGCTGTAGGTATTAGCCGCAGCATAACGACATCCTTTGGCACAACCGGATAAATAACCACAGAGCAGAAAATATTATAATTTTCCCTGAGATCATAAATCATCTGCGTAACCTGGGTTATGCCGCCTTTCATAAAAACAGGGGTTACCGGTGATTCCGTCCTTCCAAGATCAAGCCCTGCTTCCTTTAAACCTTTCTGAAGTGCCCTTACAATGGTCCATAGCTTTTCCCTGTATTCCGGGTGCGATTGGATAATTTCCAGTCTTTTAATTGCTCCGAGGGTCATTGCCATCGGAAGCGATTTTGCATATATCTGCGAGCGGAGGTTGTAACGAAGATAGTTTATAACTTCTTTTTTGCTGGCAACGAAGCCTCCTATTCCGGCCATCGATTTTGCAAAGGTTGCAAAATAGATATCAATCTTATCCTGAACTCCGAAATGCTCGCCTGTTCCCCTTCCGTTGGCTCCCATTGTTCCAAAACCGTGAGCATCATCAATAAGAAAACGGAAATTATATTTCTCTTTCAGTGCAGTAATCTTATCAAGCATCCCCAGGTCGCCGGCCATGCCAAAGACTCCTTCAGTAATAACCAGAACGCCGCCACCTGTTTCTTCGGTAAGCTTGGTGGCATGCTGAATCTGTTTCTCACAACTTTCAATATTATTATGCTGAAAAGCAAACCTCTTGCCAATATGGAGTCTCATTCCATCCATTATACAGGCATGTGATTCTGAATCATAAACAATAACATCATGTCTGTCAACAAGCGCATCAATTATCGATACCATCCCCTGGTAACCGAAATTAAGAAGGAAAGCATCTTCTTTACCCTCAAATTCTGCAGCCATTTTCTCAAACCTCTCGTGATTGGTGGTTTGTCCCGACATCATCCTGGCGCCCATCGGATAAGCAAGGCCATATTTTTCAGTATATTCGGCGTCAGCTTTTCTGACCTCAGGATTGTTTGCCAGACCAAGATAATTGTTAAGGCTCCATGTCAGAACCTCTTTGCCCCTGAATTTCATTCTGGAAGCTATTTCTCCCTCCAGTTTTGGGAAAGTAAAATATCCATGAGCAATATCGGAATACTGACCTAATGCCCCCCGGTTTGATTTGATTTTGTCGAAAATATCCATTTTGAGATGCTTTTAAAAAATTTGCACAAATGTAAGTATTATGGAACACTTAACTCATACCTATTTATACCTAATTTATCCGCAATATCTTCAGGGATGAATCCCTGGTTCAGGCCAGCTTTGCTCTTTAAAAGATAAATATTATGGTTTCATAACTGAATTCAAAAAAAAACAGTAATTTTGCGCAACATTTTTTTGTATGAAAGTCAGGGTATATATTCTAATACTGATCTCAATACTGGTAACTTCATGCGGGGAGTATGAAAAACTTCTCAAGAGTACTGATTATGAACTTAAAAAAACCAAAGCAAAGGAATACTATAATGACAAGCAATATGTAAAGGCATCTGAATTGCTGGGCCAGATAATACCCCGTTTCAGAGCTACAGACGAAGCTGAAGAACTGAACTGGCTAAATGCTCAAAGTTTCTATGGAATGAAGCAGTTCGATATGGCCGGAACCTATTTTAAGTCGCTTGTTGAGCAGTATCCTTTTGGAAAATATGCCGAAGACGCTACTTTTCTGGGTGCACAATGCGATTATAACATTTCAACAAGGGCTGAACTCGACCAGCAAAGCTCCAGGGATGCTGTTGAAGGATTTAATGTCTTTATTAACAGGTTTCCTTACAGTCCAAAGGTAGCAGAAGCGAAGAATTATATTAAGGAACTTCAGGACAGGATTGTCGAAAAATCTTATCTGAATGCGAAGCTTTATTACAATATGAAAGAATATAAAGCAGCTGTTACCGCTCTTTCGAACAGTCTTAAAGAGTATGCAGACTCGAAATACAGGGAGGAAATGATGTTTCTAAAACTTAATTCCATGTTTCAATATGCTGAAAGAAGCTACACCATAAAACAAAAAGAAAGATACCAGGCAACCCTTGATGATTATTT
>JBGPAF010000231.1:0-4017 GCA_041480535.1 Bacteroidia bacterium | reverse complement strand
CTCAAGGCAGTTTTACTTCGTCAGACAGGTTGGAATGTTGAAAACTATAGCTCTGAAAGAAAACCTTATCGGCATCAGACCTGAAACAAATGTTGTCATTCACCCAACTGAGTTGAATAGTAAGAATATTCCATCAATCTTCGCTGATTGCCATGTCATTGTAGAAGCATTCGACAGGACAGATATGAAAGAGATGCTTATTGAAACAGTGCAAAAGGAATTGCCCGGGATACCACTGATAATAGGCTCCGGAATGGCAGGCTGGGGGAAAAACGAGATATTGAAGCTCCGGAAGGTTGATGAGACTCTTTACGTTTGTGGTGATGAGTCATCTGAGGCTTCTGATGATCTTCCGCCGCTGGCACCAAGAGTTGGCATTGTTGCCAGCATGCAGGCAAATACAGTAATCGAAATATTAATGAGAATGATTTGATATACCGGCTTGATTTATGAGAATCTTACTAAACAACAGGGAAGAAGAATTTGACAGGGAAGTGATGACGATAAACGAAATGCTTGAACTGAAAAAGTACTCATTCAGGATGAGAATCATTAAAGTCAACGGAGAATTGATTCCGAGGGAAAAATACGATTCTGTGAAAATTCATGGTGGCGATAATATTCAGATGATTTATCTGATGAGTGGCGGATGAAAAAAAAGTTGTAGGTTTGTACCGAAATGATGAAGTTTAAAATCATAGAAAAAATACCTCCGTTTCTCAGGAATAAATATCTCCTTACTATTATTATTTTTGTTGTCTGGATAGCGCTTCTCGATTCAAACAATCTGATATCTAGGCATAAAGAGATGAAGAATCTACGGAAACTTAAGTCCGACAGAGAATATTATGTTAAGCGCATTGAGGAGGATAAGCGGAAACTCTATGAACTAAAGACCGACAACCGGAATCTTGAGAAATTTGCCAGGGAACAATACAGGATGAAAAAGCCTGATGAAGATCTTTTCATAGTTCTGACCCCCCAGGAGGACCGCAGAATAAAAAGGGAAACCAATTAACCGCTAAGTTCCAGCAATCTGTAATAACGGAGTAATTCTGAAGGATCCATCGATCCGAAATCTTTACCAATAGCCATTAGAAGTTCTGAAGCGCTTTCATTTACAGGCTTCTTCCTGAAAAATGAATCATGTGCTGAATTGAGATACTTAACGATCCTGAACATATTGAACCAGCCGTAGAATCTCTTTCTGAAAGATTGAAGACCTGCAGTATTTCTTTTTATCTCCCCTATTTTTGCTGTCCATTCCTGTTTATCTGTAAATTGTTTTATTCCCGGGGGAAGATCAGAATAGACAAATTCCGGATCGTCATTTTCACATAGAAATATCCTGTCAATCAGGCTGAACAGAGTTTTAAGCTCTATAAATGCCTTAAAATTATACGTCAGAAATACATCATCATTACCTTCTGTCAGCCGTGATATCGCAACACCGGTACCGAAAGGAACTCTTGACGAAGACCTTGGTGAAGGAAAAACGGTCGTCAGGTTCAGGTTAAAGAAACCTCCTGCAGGAACCAGTTTTTGAATAAAATAAAAATCCTCCCCTGCCATCCTGCGGTTCATTCCGCCGGCCTTTACATAGGATAATGCTTTTACCGCGATCGCTGAACCCACTGTATGGTGCACATAAGGAAATCCGGAGTAAGCCAGCCCCTGAAAATAATATCTGAGGTGAAGTTCATAAAGGGTAATGGATCTGTAAACTTTCTGGGAAAATTCTTTTCCCGAATTCGGATGTTCAAAACGAATTGAGCAGGCCGAACGGTCCTTAAAACCATGCATTTCGCCATAAACTGCTGTAAAATAATTACTTTCAACTTTACAGTCAGCATCAAGATTAAGAATGATGCCATCAGGCTTATTTAAAAGGTCAAATCGCCGGACCGATTCGTCCATCCCGGTTTTTCTTGCCACGCCAACGCTCCATCCGTCAAATTTTAGTGAGGAGCTATCAATAACGTAAATATTATAGAAGCAATCAGGGTGTTCCTTTTTCCAGAGTTTAACTTTAGGAATGCTTTCCCGGTTGTTTCTCAGGCTATCCTCACTTGCTTCAGCAGGAGAGTTTACAACTATAATCACTTCGACTTTGCACACCGGTTCCTGGCACAATGCCAGTGAATCCAGTAAATCTGTGATATCCGGTTCATTGTAGGAAGGAACTACAACAATAATACCTGTATTTTCAGGAGGGGTCTCTTTAATCAGCTCAGGGAACAGTGCTCTTTCTTCAAGATAGGCAGAGGCAAAACCCATAAAATTCCTATTTTTTCTCTGTCTGGTATTTAAGATTCAGGCCATCAAGCACTTTTTGTGTAATGTCATAGGAGGCATTACCATAAAGTACCACACTTCCAAAACTTTTACCAAAAATATAATGATAATTATATTCTGCTTTGTGTTCCTCGAGGTATGTTGTAATATACTCCAGTATCTGCCTGTTCATTACCTGGTCTTCTTCAAGAAGGTCTGATTGCAGTTTATCACGGAGGTTAACCAGCTCCTGCTGTTGTGTGTAAAGAGATTGCTCTATTTCAGCTGCAGTTGCCCTGGTAACAAGTCCCTTATTTACTTTGTCCTGATAATCTTTTACGCCTTTCTCATACTGACTTCCTTTTGAATTAAGTTCAGCTTCAGCTTTTTTCTGTTTTTCAAGAAGTTCTGCTTTCCTGTCGGAGTACATATTGAATTTGAAAACGACTGTATCTATATTCACATATGCAATCCCTTTTGCAGGATTATCAGTTGAGGTTTCAGTAAGAGTATTTTTTTTGGTTTTCTTGTTTCCAGAGAACTGGAGGAAAAATAAAACAGCTACGGCCGCAAATAAGACAGCAAACAGAGCAATAGATAGTTTCTTCATTGCGCAAAAAATGATTATTAAATAATATTAAGGCGTAAATATAAACAAATTAATGATTTAGACCACCCCTGAAATATAATTTTATAAACCTGCCGTTAAATGATGCATTCATGATTAAAACTCGGGGCAAGGTATTGCTCTGATTTTGGTACGCTGGCCAATTGAAAACGAGTTGAATTCGTAAACCAGCGAAATCTCATGGGAACCGGATGTTGAACTGATAAGGTTTGAAATCGTAAAATCGTAACTATAGCCAATATGGAGCTGTTTGGTCTTTATTCCTACCAGGCCAATAATTGCATCACCAGCCTGAGAAGTAACAAAAGGAATCCCCCGGTACCACAGACCGAAAATAAGAGGATCCCTGTAATAATATAATCCAATATCAGTCTGGTAGAATTTAGCCTGTTTCTGAAAATTCATGGCTATCGAAAGTACTTCGTGATATGTTTGCCTTAACCTTGTTTTCCTCATAATCTGAACACCACCGAAAACATTCAGCTTTACAGGCAAAACCGATTCATTGCCATAAAATGATTGTTTGGGATTTAACAAATGATCAAGAGTAATGCCTCCCCAAAACCTGTCATTATAAACAAGTCCTGAAGTTGCAAAGTCCACATCGGCTACTTTGCTGAAAGGAGGAGGATAGACAGACGGGACCGTGCCGCTGCCCGTCATCTGGCTGGCAAAAATCAGTTTATATATATCCAGACCAAGGTAAGTGAATTTGAAATTGACTCCCGGTCGTATATGCCATTCATCATTAATCTTAAAATCGTACGAATAGATCAATCCTATATTAGTGGTGCTCAGCTCACCCGAACCTGCAACATCGTATGTTGCGAGCACTCCTATTCCGGAATTAAAATTAAGGAGAGCCTTATCAAATGAAATGCTGTAGGTATGAAAAACCCCGGGAACTGCAGGCCATTGATTCCGGTAATTAAGAGCGAACCTGTATTCCTCTGTTGCACCTGCAAATGAAGGGGCTAAATAAAGCGGATTTGCATAGAATTGAGAAAATGTAGGATCCTGGCCGAAACTATCAATGAATACGATGCAAGATAGTATAAATGTGTATTTTATCTTATTAAGCAAAATCGATCCGGTTAGGTTTATATGACTAATCT
>JBGPAF010000230.1:0-4029 GCA_041480535.1 Bacteroidia bacterium | reverse complement strand
CTTAAACAATTGGACGATGTTGTAATAAGCCTGCATTGCTGGCAGACCGATGATGTTGGCGGCTTCGAAAAAGAAGGAGCTGAGCTAGGAGGAGGAGGTATCCAGGCGACTGGTAATTTCCCAGGCAAAGCAAAGACACTCAGTCAGATGCGTGATGATCTGGATAAAGCAATGTCTTTACTGCCAGGCAGGCAAAGGTTGAATCTTCATGCCATTTATGGTGAGTTTGGCGGCAAAACAGTCGACCGTGATCAGATAGAGGTAAAGCACTTCCAGGGATGGATAGACTGGGCAAAAAAAAGGAAGATGGGTCTTGATTTCAACTGCACATGCTTTTCACATCCTCTGGCCGATGATGGTTTCACTCTTTCGAGCAGGAATCCCAAAATCAGGAAATTCTGGATCGAACATACAAAGAGATGTCGCTCAATAGCAGCAGAAATGGGAAAGCAGCTTGGCACCCCGGCAGTTCATAATATCTGGATCCCGGATGGTTCCAAAGACACGCCTGTCGACAGGTATACCTTACGCAAACTCCTTAAAAAATCTCTTGATGAAATTTTTTCAGTAAAATATCCAAAGAAATATCTTAAAGATTCAATTGAAAGCAAACTGTTTGGCATTGGATCAGAATCAATGGTCGTTGGATCGCATGATTTCTACCTTGGATATGCTGTTCAGAATAATACAATGATAACCCTCGACAACGGACATTTCCATCCAACGGAACAGGTAGGAGACAAGATCTCATCGATCCTTTTTTATATTGATGAACTACTGTTACATCTGACCAGAGGCGTCAGATGGGACAGCGATCACGTGCTTACATTCAATGATGAATTATTGCTTATAGCCCAGGAAATTGTTCGCGCAAAAGCCCTTGGCAGAGTGAACATCGGTCTTGATTTTTTCGATGCAAGTCTTAACAGGATAGGTGCATATGTAATAGGAACACGATCAGCTCAGATGGCATTCCTTTATGCGATGCTCGAGCCCATAAATACCCTGGTGAAATTTGAAGAGGAAGGAAAGAACTTTGAAAGATTATCATATCTCGAGCTTATGAAGACTAAACCTTTCGGTGCTGTCTGGGATTATTATTGCATGATAAACAAAGTTCCGGTCGGACAGGATTATATCGAAGAGATCAGAAAGTACGAAACTGAGGTGCTGAATAAAAGGTAGATAGAGATATTTTCAGATCCGTTTCAGGAAATAGCAGGAAAAAGTATGAAGGAGAAAGTAATCGGAATATTTGATGTTGGTAAAACCAATAAAAAGCTGCTTCTGTTTGATTATAATCTCAGGCTTGTTTTAGAGCAGGAGATAAGATTGCCCGAAAAACTTGATGATGACGGATTCGAGTGCGATAATATTGAACTGATTGAGAAATGGATCAAGGAATCTATTACGAAGCTCATACATTCGGAAAAATATGACCTCACAGCGTTGAATTTTGCCACATACGGAGCTACTATAGTTTACCTTAATGAAGAAGGGCAGAGAATAACGCCAGTCTATAATTACCTGAAGCCTATCGACGAAATGATACCTGAAAGACTTTACAGGAGATATGGGGGCCAGGATGAATTCTGCCGGAGAACTGCATCTCCGGCGTTGGGCATGTTAAACTCAGGGATACAGATATTATGGCTCAAATCAGTCAAACCTGAGGTGTTCTCAAAAGTGCGGTATATTCTCCACTTTCCCCAGTACCTGTCATACCTTATCACAGGCAAAATCTGCTCTGAACATACATCGATCGGATGTCATACCGGGCTTTGGGATTTTGACAATATGAAATATCATTCATGGGTCAGCGATCAGGGGATGGAGCTTCCCCAGCCTGTTCCTGTAAATACGATTAATGATGTAATAATCGACGGCAAAATATTAAAAACAGGTATTGGCATTCATGACAGTTCTTCTTCATTGGCTCCTTATTTTACAGGCAACAGAGGCAAATTCCTTCTTGTTTCAACTGGCACCTGGTGCATTAATATGAATCCGTTCAATCCTGAAAAACTCTCAGTGGAACAGCTCGACAGGGACTGTTTATGCTATATGAGCGTAGAACAGCAGCCTGTTAAATCCTCAAGGTTGTTCCTTGGAAATATGCATGAGACAGCTGTTAAATTGTTGAATGAGCATTTCGGGACTACAGATGATTTTTATAAAAATGTAAAATTCGATCAGGATCTGCTTAATATGTTAGGTAAAAGGTACACCGGTGATAAAAGAGCTTTCTTCAACAGCGGACCTGAATCGAGGGAATTTAAGGACAGAATCGATCTCTTTGATTTCAAATCGTTTGATGAAGGCTACCATCAGCTGATGAGTGAACTTTGTGACCTGACTTATGAAGCAATACGTCTCATACTTCCTGAAAAGGATGATATCGAAAATATATATATCACAGGCGGTTTTGCTAAAAACAAGATTTTCCTCAAACTGATAGCCAGATCGTTCCCCTCAAAAAAAGTATTCACTTCTGTTATAAATAATGCAACAGCGCTGGGAGCAGCCCTTGTCATATTCGGATCATTGAGCGACAAACAACCCGAACTTAATCTTGGTCTTACAGAATACCAGGCCTAAATCGTTTATAAAACAATAAGTGTCACGCAAACACTTATCAGATCATTATATATGACCTGCAGATGTGTTTGCTTAATGGATAGTCCGTGATCTTTTTTTTGACAAATAACAAAGGGTGAGTAGGGACCAGAAAGGTCTTCCTGTATAATGGGAAAAGTTTGTAAAGCAATTTAGAAGGAGGGTTTAACGTTGTTCGTATTAACATGAGGTTTGTTAAGAAGTAGAAATGGAAATAAATAATAGCATTAATATTTTTGGCTGCCTGAAATGAATATTGGAAACGTGAAAAACTCAAATAATCAAAAAATGAAAATAACCAGAAGTATCTTGTTCATAATGTTGGCAGTGAGTCTCACTGCAACATTGGAAGCTCAACAGAAAACGACCGATAAGAAGATAAAAAGTGTTATAGTTACCCAGGAGAGGTACGATATGCTTGTTACCCGGAAATATAAAGATACTGAACAGTACTTTGATGTAAGGGGTAATCTTCTTGAAGATATTACATACAAACAGGGCAAAGTCAGCAAACATTTCAAATACCAGTATGATTCAGACAACAATAAAATTAAAGAGGAAGAATTTGATCCGTCAGGGAGACTTGTTGAATCATCGGAATATAAGTATGAGAACGGGCTCAGGACCGAAAAATATGTTTATGACGCAAATAAGAAATTAAAATCAAAAAAGAGCTATCAGTACACTACATTTTAATTGAATATGATTGCGGAAATAAGAAATATTCTGGATTCTTTTAATTCTGTCAGGCTTGAGGAGATGGACAAAGTCCGGCTTATGGACAGGATAGATACAAAGTATCTCATACCGGCTAACCGTGTGCCTGATCTGTTAGATATGATGCATGGAAGGTACCGGGTTCTTGAGATCAATAATACTAGGATATCATCATATACTACAGTTTATCTGGATACTCCCGATTATATTTTTTTCAATCAGCATGTGACAGGCAGAACCGGACGTATCAAGGTCAGGTTCAGAAGTTATGATTCCACCGGAATTTCGTTTCTGGAAATAAAAAAGAAAACAAAAAAGAACAGAACAGTTAAATGGCGCATTGAGAATTCT
This sequence comes from Bacteroidia bacterium, assembly GCA_041480535.1. Classification (GTDB taxonomy): domain Bacteria; phylum Bacteroidota; class Bacteroidia; order Bacteroidales; family VadinHA17; genus LD21. The sequence goes on along the minus strand of JBGPAF010000230.1, from coordinate 345 downwards.
CTTTCGGACAGTATCTGCAATGAAAAAGCAATTGAATTTATAAATTCACATGTACAATTAAGCAGTGAGGGATTAAAACCAGTTCTTACAAACAGTTTTAAAAGAATGACATTTGTGGGTTTTGACACCCTGGAACGCATTACAATCGACCTGGATCTGTCTTTCTCATCTACGGAAGGGAATAGTATCGGCCTGCCGTTATTAGCCATAGTAGAGCTTAAAAGTGAAGGAATCGCTTCACGATCGCCATTTTCAAGGCTTATCAAACAGATTTCCGCATATCCGACAGGATTCAGCAAATATTGTATCGGTTGTGCAATGCTATATGATCTACCGATGAAAAAT
>JBGPAF010000229.1:0-4033 GCA_041480535.1 Bacteroidia bacterium | reverse complement strand
TATTGTAGATGGTACTATGAATGCAATTGCCACGGTAACGCAGGCTGTCTCATTCAGGATAAGAGGCTTCCAGTCGGGCCAGCTTCAGAAATATGCTTATATTTTTATATCAGGTGCAATATTGCTGGCAGTGATTTTTATTTATCTGTGGCATTAACAAGAAAGAACGAGTTTTAGTTATGAATATATTATCATTATTTGTTGTAATCCCGCTCCTGACAATAACAGGAATAGTGCTGATAAAGGATATGCGGCAGGTGAAAATCGTTGCCAGCATCGGCATGGGGATACAGTTGCTGTTATCAGCACTTCTTATTTTTCTTTATATTTCAGCCCGTCATGCCGGTAATACGGCTGAAATGCTGTTTATTAAGGATGTCGTCTGGTTTGAGAGCCTTAACATACATTATGCCGTTGGTGCTGATGGTATTTCGGTGGCAATGATCGGGCTGACATCTATTGTTGTTTTTGCAGGGATCTTTGCTTCCTGGGAAATGGAATTTCTTACTAAAGAGTTCTTTATATCGCTGATACTTCTTGCAACAGGTGTTTTCGGTTTTTTCATTTCAATCGACCTGTTCACAATGTTCCTCTTTTATGAGCTTGCAGTTATCCCAATGTATCTTTTGATTGGAATCTGGGGAAGCGGTCCCAAGGAATACTCTGCCATGAAGCTCACCCTGATGCTTATGGGCGCTTCAGCCCTTCTTCTTGTCGGGATACTTGGGATTCATTTTAACTCGGCTCCTGATGGTGGTCCGACATCGTTTAATATTCTTGAAATCTCCAAAATCAAGATCCCGATTAAGGCTCAGTATATATTTTTCCCGCTGACATTTGTAGGTTTTGGTGTACTTGGTGCACTATTCCCTTTTCATACATGGTCGCCCGACGGTCATTCATCAGCTCCGACTGCCGTTTCAATGCTGCATGCAGGAGTGCTTATGAAACTAGGGGGCTATGGTTGCTTCAGAGTTGCTATTTTTCTCATGCCTGAAGCTGCCCATGAACTCTCCTGGATATTTATCATTCTGACAACAATAAGTGTTGTTTACGGGGCATTCAGCGCTATAGTACAGAAGGACCTGAAATACATCAATGCTTATTCTTCGGTAAGCCATTGCGGACTTGTGCTGTTTGCAATCCTGATGATGAACAGGACAGCAATGAACGGGGCAATAATCCAGATGATCTCCCACGGACTTATGACAGCTTTATTCTTTGCCCTTATCGGAATGATCTATGGCCGCACTCATACCAGACTGATCAATGAAATGGGCGGATTGATGAAAGTAATACCTTTCCTGTCAGTTTGTTATGTAATTGCCGGACTGGCTTCCCTGGGACTTCCAGGCTTCAGCGGATTTGTTGCCGAAATGACAATATTTGTCGGGGCATTTCAGCATCCGGATCTGTTTCACAGGATTATGACAATTATTGCAGTTACTTCAATTGTTATAACGGCCGTGTATATTCTCAGAGTAATTGCAATACTCCTTCTGGGACCTGTGACAAATGATCATTACGAACATCTGGCCGATGCAAAATGGTACGAGAAAGTATCAACAGTGACTCTGATAAGTTTTATTGTATTTATCGGGATGGCTCCCTTCCTGCTTTCTTCAATGATCGGAGTCAGCCTGCAGCCAATAATAAGTAAAATACTTGCATTTAATCCGTTTTAGGATACTGACAATAACAGAAAATTATGACTGAATTACAAACAATTATACCGTACAAAAAATTATTATGAGTCTGGAAAACTTTGCATTAATGCGGCATGAACTGCTTCTGACAGCTGCGGCTTTATCGGTCCTGACAGCTGAAATTTTCGCGAGTTCCAAAAGCAGGAAATCAATTAGTTTGTTTTCAATAGTACTTTTTGCAGTAATCACTATAGCCGGATTTCTGCCATCCCCGACAGGGACACTCTTCGGCGGTATGTATGAAGTGAACAATACCAGGCTGATAATGAAAAACATCCTTAATATAGGAGCTTTGCTTGTATTGATTCAATCCGTTACCTGGCTTAATAAAGAAGAAAATCAAGATAAGGTAAGTGAGTATTTTATCCTTCTGATTTCGACACTTGTCGGGATGAGTTTCATGATATCAGCGGGTCATTTTCTTATGTTCTATCTTGGTCTTGAACTGGCAACCATACCGATCGCTGCACTTGCCGCCTACGACAGGTACAACAACAAATCGGCCGAAGCCGGTATCAAGCTTATTCTTATCTCATCTCTTTCTTCAGGAGTACTCCTTTACGGGCTGGCAATGATCTATGGTACAACGGGAACACTCTATTTCAATGAAGTGGCACAGCTGTTTGCAAACAAGAACCTTCAGATACTTGGATTTATTTTCTTCTTTTCGGGCATGGCATTCAAGATATCGATTGTACCGTTCCATCTCTGGACAGCAGATGTTTATGAAGGCGCACCTGTCAATATAACATCATATATGTCAGTTATTTCAAAGGGTGCTGCGGTATTTATTTTTATCATCGTGCTGTTCACAGTATTCCCTGTAATTATAGCAACCTGGCAAAAAATCATATATATTTCTGCTGTACTGACAATGACTATCGGTAACCTTTTTGCTATCCGCCAGCAAAATCTTAAAAGGTTTCTTGCATTCTCATCTATTTCACAGGCAGGATACATTTTGCTTGGTTTGATCGGAGGAAATCAGCTGGGGATGGCATCGGTGATATATTATATTCTTGTTTATATTTTCTCAAACCTTGCTGTATTTGGTGTTGTTGCAGCAATATCAAATGCCAGGGGCAAAGAAAGTATTGATGAGTATAACGGACTTTACCAGACTAATCCGGGATTAAGTCTTGTTATGTTACTGGGACTTTTCTCTCTTGCCGGAATTCCGCCTTTTGCCGGATTCTTCGGTAAGTTTTTCCTGTTTGCAGCTGCAGCTCAGAAAGGTTTCTACCTTCTTGTAACAATTGCTTTATTAAATACAATAATATCATTATACTATTATCTCCTGGTAGTAAAGGCAATGTTTATAAACAAAAGTGATAATCCAATTGAAAAATTCAGAAGCGATTTTCCCACACGCCTGGCTCTCGGGATTTGTATCGCAGGTATAGTTATAACAGGCTTTGCCAGTATTATCTTTGAGGTTATTAAAAATATGAGTTTTGGAGTTTAGTTTTTACATTCCACTTATGGCAATAAATAATGCAAAACATATTGTAGGTGAGATAGATGGTGTCCGCTGTACAATAGTTGAATCAGGTATAACACTTGATCGCCTGGCTTTCCTTACTGATCTGCTTCAGTTTAACGATTTTGATGTAAAGGAAATGAAAGTTCCTTCTGAGGTGGAAGGTGAGGAACCTAAATACACTATCGGCGTCACTGATCTTGTTTTCAATCCTGTTTTTGCAATTTATGAGCGTAGTCTTAAAACCAGGGACGGAAAGTTTGTAACACCGGCATACTGGAAGAATGGATTTGATGATTAAAACAATTTCTTAAATTAAATCTTATTCAATATCCGAATAGAGCTTCATGAACTGAACCCTTTCGATAGCAGCAGGATTTTCGAGATTTGTCTGGCTCAATTTACCACGGAATGAATCGACCGTTTCAAACTTATGCATTTTCATCCATTCTACCGTATTCTTCAGTATTTCAGGAATAACATCGAGCCCTTCCTGGTAGAGAGCTGAAGCAATCTGAACGGTTGTTGCACCAGCCAGAAGCATCTTTACAAAAGGTTTATAATCATGCACTCCCGTGGAAGCGGAAAGATCACATTTTACATGCCCTGACAGTATGGATATCCAGCGAAGCGTATGTGTATACTCATCATTTGAACTGAAAACCTGCCCGTGACCTATATCTATCTTGTCTATATTGAAATCGGTATTATATGGCCGGTTGAAAAGCACCAAACCCTTAATACCGCTTTCAGATAATTTCCTGACTGATTGAACCATTGATGAAAAGTAATAACCGATTTTAACAGCAACGGGTATATCTACAAAATTCCTCACCTCCCTGATTAT
>JBGPAF010000228.1:0-4047 GCA_041480535.1 Bacteroidia bacterium | reverse complement strand
GATAATAAAATAAATGAAGAAGCTGATTATCATTGTTCTATTATTAGTTACTGTAAGTTTCGACGGATTTGGTCAGAGAAAAATCGTTAATCTTCCCGATCTTCCGGGGTATGTTACACTGAAATGTGATTTCCATATGCATACTGTCTTTTCCGATGGTAATGTATGGCCGACTGTAAGGATAGACGAAGCGCTGCGTGACGGACTGGATGCAATTGCCATCACCGATCATATTGAGTATACCCCAAAAGAAGATTTTGTACCGGTCGATCATAATGCCGCCTGGAAAATAGGAGAAGAGTATGCCGGGGAAAATAATTTAATTCTGGTGCATGGTACAGAAATAACACGAAAGATGCCTCCGGGTCATTTTAATGCTCTATTCATAAAGGATGCATCACTTTTAGATGTTGATTCAGTAATGGATGTATTTGCTGCAGCGATTAAGCAAGGTGCTTTTCTTCAATGGAATCACCCGGGCTGGAGATCGCAGGAACCTGACGGTATTCCAAAATTGTATGAAATTCACAAAACCCTTATCTCAAAAGGCTGGCTTCATGGTATCGAGTTTTTTAACGACCGTGAATATTATCCTAAGATTATGACAGTTTGTAAACAATCCAACCTGGCGGTGATGGCAAACAGTGACATTCATGGAATAATCAGTGAAGAATACAGTAAATCGGTTTATCCTGACAGGCCAATGACTCTTGTATTTGCCAAAGCACGTAATTCCGATGCACTTAAAGAAGCATTATTTGCAGGGCGTACACTTGCATACTTCGGAAATATTTTAGCAGGTAAGGAGGAGTACGCCAGGCCATTCTTCTACCAGTGCATTTCTGTTGGGAAACCTTACTTCGAGAATGATGAGAGCATCTTTTTCGAAGTTACAAACAGGTCGAATGTGACTTTTTATCTGATTAAAGGGGTCTCCGAAGCTCCTGAATCAATAACACTTGTAGCTAATGGGATCACCAGGGTTGTAGTCAGCAAGAAATTGACTTCTCCGCTGGTTTATGATGTAAAGAATGTACTTATCGGAGAAGATGAGGTTTTAAAAGTAGAACTTAAATAGTAAATAAAAGGTTGAAGGGTTTAAGAGTTTAAGCTAAAGACTTTTCAACCTTTCAACCTTTCAACCTTTCAACTTTTTCAGAACCTTTCCTTTGCTAACTTCAGAATATCGTCATCTTTAATAATCGGTCTCAGCCTGAATGAGTACTCATATTTTTTATCAAGAAGCCGGTACTCAGGATGAATCATAGCTCCCCATGAATCATCACCACCGACACCCATCTGACCAAGATCAACATTAAGATTAACCAGTTCACGTGGTTTGATATTATTGGTATGAGTATTTGCACTCTTTGCATCCTTACGGTATTGTGACAGTTTACCGGGTGATTCAAAATCATCGTGAATATTTTTGAGAGCAGCAAAACATATCAGGGGATTGCCACTAACAAGCAGGCCTGTACCATTTTCATCAGTAAGAGTAAGCCATCGTGTGTCGGTTTTATAGCCATTTTCCTGTGGACGGATATAAGGGACATACTGATCATCAACTGTGCTTTCATAAAGTCCGACATCAGCTGATGTCTTTCTGTCGACATAATTCTCATGAGGTCCGCGTCCATACCATTTCACGTTCATGAACTCCTCCGGGACCTGCATCTGCATTCCCATTCTTGGTATTTCAGGGACTCCGTCAGAGACTTTCGAAAACTGGTTCTTAATAATTACATCTGCAGAACTAAGAACTGTGTATGTAGTTACATATCCGGCGATCTTCTCTCCTTTGTCCCCCTGAATGTCATATTCAAATGTAATAACCACTTTACCGATTTCAGGCTGGCTTATATTCGCTTTCTTAACAATGGTTTTTTCGCCGGCTTTCTTCCAGACTCCAAGTTTTTTATCCATATCATATCCATAATCGTTGTCGGTTGGAGGTCTCCAGAAATCAGGTTCCGGTCCCTTATTGATCATCGGAGTTCCTTTATAATTAAATGATTCCATCCTGCCCTTTTCAAGATCAAAGACAATTTTCAGATCACTGCCGCTTACTTCAATTTTATTGCCTTCAGTATTCGTCTGAAGTACTGCAAGTTGATCAAGTTTCGCCATAACAGGTTTAACTTCAACCGGAAGCTTAAACTGAGCAGTGGCATACACATTATCTTCAGGAACATAGTTCCATTCATCACTCCGGGACACTCTCAGATTAAGGAAATACTCTGCTCCGGGAGCTGCTTCAATCCCTGAAACCGGAATGCTGACAATGGTATCCTGCCCCGGTTTAAATCCGGGGAAAGAGAGTTTTCCTGATTTTACAGCAATACCGTCGGATACTATATCCCAGTCAAATACAAACTCTGACAGATCCGTGAAATAGTATTTATTCCTGATTCTGATTAAGCCCGATGCCAGATTTACCGGCTCGAAACCAACATATTGATACACCTTTTTAACCTCGTCTAATCCCGGCTTTCCGGTTCTGTCAGGCCATGTGAGTCCGTTAATGCAGAAGTTCCCATCGCTTGGTATACCTTCCTCCCCGAAATCGCCACCATATGCCCAGAATTTCTCTCCATTCTCATCGGTTTTAAGCATTCCCTGATCGACCCAGTCCCATATAAAACCACCCTGAAGTTTAGGATACTTTTCAATTACATCCCAGTAATCCTGCAGGTTACCGGTTGAATTTCCCATGGAATGAGCATATTCGCACAGAATCAGTGGACGGTCGTTCTTTGTATTTTTAGCATATTCCTCTATCTCCCATATCCTGGCATACATCGGACAAAAAATATCGGTATGCCGTTCAGGTGCATTAGTATTTTTTTCTGCGCCTTCATACTGCACAGGGCGGGTTATATCTCTTGCTTTTGTCCATTTATAATCGCTGAGGAAATTATGCCCGTCACCTGCTTCATTGCCCAATGACCATTCTATCACCGAAGGATGATTTTTATCTCTTTCAACCATTCGCTGCATCCTGTCGAGGTGAGCTGCGGCCCATTCCTTTTTATCTGCAAGAGTAGTATCCTTATCGTAACCCATACCATGTGATTCGATATCTGCTTCATCGATCAGATACAGTCCATACTTGTCGCACATATCATACCAAAGCTCCTGTTGAGGATAGTGTGAAGTCCTGACAGCATTTATATTATTGCTTTTCATGACCCTGATATCCTTCAGTATCGTGGCTTCATCAATAACGTGTCCCGTAACATCGTTATGCTCGTGCATATTAGTACCCTTTATATCTATTGCCACTCCGTTCACAAGGAGTTGTGAGTTGATTATCTCAACTTTTCTGAATCCTATTCTGGCACTTACACTTTCAAGGTTATTTCCAAAACTGTCTTTCAGGCTCAGAACAAGGGAGTAAAGATCCGGGGTCTCCGAGGTCCATTTCTTAATGCCGGGAAACTGTTTTGTAAAATTGACAGAGGCCTTGTTATCAGCAAGTTTAGCATCTTTTGACTCAGAATAGATCTTCTGGTCCTCTTCAAACAATGAAGCTTCTATAACAAAACCGTTTGGATCGCTTCCGGTACCTTTTAGCGTTACATCGAGTTTAAAGAGACCATTTGTATAGTTATTTTCAAGATCTCCGACCGCAAAAAAATCATTTATGTACGTTTTAGGTCGTGCATGCAGAAAGACACTCCGCTGGATCCCGCTGAGCCTGAAGAAATCCTGATCTTCAAGATAACTACCATCACTCCATCGGTATACTTCAACTGCCAGAGAGTTGTTTCCTTTTCTGAGATACTTTGTAATATTAAACTCTGCCGGAACCTTGCTATCCTCGCTGTATCCCACCAACTGCTCATTTACCCATACATAAAAAGCAGAACTTACGGCACCGAAGTGAAGAAAAATCTCCTTGTCTTTCCAGTCTGGCGGAATCTTAAATGCCCTTTTATAGGAACCAACAGGATTCCAGTCATGAGGAATATATGGAGGATTCTTTTTAAAAGGATATGTAATATTTACATATATCGGGACATCGTATCCTTTCATCTGCCAGTT
>JBGPAF010000227.1:0-4073 GCA_041480535.1 Bacteroidia bacterium | reverse complement strand
CCAGCACCAATTGCAGTCCCTGCTTTCTCGGCGTCCGACATTGCCTCATAACCTTGTCCTGCGCCCTGCATCCCTGCAATAAGCCAAATAAGCATAATAATATTGAAGGCATAATTCATTTTGCCGCATATAAAGCTGTCGGGGAATCTGTAAATAAACCACTTAATTACTACAGGAACAATCTTCTTTCATTGGTCACTCTTCTGGACTCCATGAAAACTTTCGGGATTCCGGTATTTGTTTTCTCTTCATCCTGTACTGTTTACGGCCAGCCCGAAAAATTGCCTGTGTCAGAAGATTCTCCAATACAGCCTGCTGTTTCGCCTTATGGCAATACAAAGCAGATAGGGGAAGAAATAATAAGGGACACCGTTGCTGCAGACAAAAATATGAAAGCAATTGCACTAAGATATTTCAACCCGATCGGAGCTCATCCTTCGGCACTTATCGGTGAGCTTCCAAGGGGTGTTCCCGAGAACCTTGTCCCTTATATCACTCAGACTGCTTACGGTCTGCGAAAGGAGCTGAAAGTATTCGGGGATGATTACAATACTCCCGATGGCTCATGTATCAGAGATTACCTGCACGTTGTTGATCTTGCAAAGGCCCATGTTACAGCAGTAAAAAGACTTATTGAAAACAAGAATAAAACAAATTATGAAATTTTCAATCTCGGAACAGGAAAAGGAGTATCAGTTCTGGAAGCAATAAAATCATTTGAACACGTTACGGGAATAAAGCTTAATTACACAATTACCGGGCGCAGGGCCGGAGATATCGAAAAGATTTGGGCCGATCCGACACTGGCAAATAAAGAGCTCGGATGGAGAACTGTCAGTACACTTGATGAATCAATGAGAACTGCCTGGGAATGGGAAAAATATATCAGAAAAGCTAAGTAATCATGAGCGTTGAAAAGACCATACTAATCACCGGAGGTGCCGGATTTATCGGATCACACGTTGTACGGCTGTTTGTAAATAAATATCCGCAATACAGTATTGTAAATGCTGATAAACTTACTTATGCGGGAAATCTTGAAAACCTTAAGGATATCGAAGCAAAGAAGAACTACTTCTTTGAAAAAACAGATATAGTTAATAAACAGTCAGTTGCGGATCTCTTTAACAAATATATCTTCGACGGGATTATTCATCTGGCTGCAGAATCGCATGTTGACCGATCAATATCAGCACCCGATGAATTTGTTTACACAAACATCGTCGGCACCGTAAATCTGCTGAACGCAGCATTAAATTCGTGGAAAGAGAGCATAGAGGGGAAGAAATTCTATCATATATCAACCGACGAAGTTTTCGGATCGCTTGGTAATGACGGGATGTTCACCGAAAAAACTGCCTATGATCCAAAAAGCCCGTATTCTGCTTCAAAGGCAAGCTCCGATCATATGGTTAGAGCCTACGGACATACTTACGGCATTCCGGTTGTAATTTCCAACTGTTCAAATAACTATGGCCCTAATCAGTTCCCTGAAAAACTTATCCCTTTGGCAATCAATAATATAAAGAACAGCAAGCCGATTCCTGTTTACGGCAAAGGAGAAAATATCCGCGACTGGTTATATGTTGAAGACCATGCTTTGGCAATTGAACTTATCTTTCATAAGGGAAAAACAGGAGAAACATATAATATCGGCGGTAAAAATGAATGGAAGAATATCGATCTTATTAAGCTCCTGTGCAAAATAATGGATAAGAAACTTGGCCGCCCTGAGGGAACTTCCGAGAAACTGATTACCTACGTAAAGGACAGGCCAGGGCATGATTTGCGATATGCAATTGATTCATCAAAGCTTCAGCACGAGCTTGGATGGGCTCCAATACCTGAATTTGCTGCCGGACTTGAAAAAACTGTAGACTGGTACCTTTCGAACAGTAAATGGCTCGAACGGATTATCTCGGGAGATTATGCGAAATATTACGAAAAGATGTACTCGGGAAGATAAAGACTTTTAGTTCTTTATCATGCTCATGCGTTTTATGAGCTCATCTCCGAGAGCACTTTTCTGCTTAATATGATCCTGAATAGCGGAGACAACACTGTTTGAGTTAAAATCACCCCTTACCTGCTCAAAATCAAGCTTTTTAATCTCTTCTCCACCATCTATTCCGAAACCCGTCATTGAGGAAAGGTTAAATTCCTTCCTTGCATCTTCATAGAGCATCTTATCAAGATCAATAACGCTTTTTTTCCATTTTTCAACCATACTTATAACATCAACAGCTGTGAAATCTTTTATACTCTTCCCTTCTTCTTCCTCAATTCTTTCGCAGGCCCATGTCCATTCCCATTTATAGTATGATTTGTGCATCTGCCTGAAAGCTTCTGCAACGCCTTCAATTGTATTTACCTTATCCGATTCAATGTTATCAAGAAGTCCGCTGACAGCCTGCTTTGGTGCAATCAATCCGGCAAGATCAACCCATTCGCCTTTACCCATTGACTGATCGGGATTTAATCTTTTTTGCAATTCTTTGTTCGATTTGAAATTAATATCCTCCAGGCGTTTTATAAGTGAGTTGCCAAGGAATTTATTGATCCCTGTCTGGTACAGTTCTATGCCTCTGTCAAGCGAAGGTCCCTTGATCATCATATTATTATAAGAATATGATCCTGAAACCGGACCTGATACTGATCTCAACCTGCGGAGAAGCTCTCTGCCTTCAATCATTTTACGGATAGTAAAGGGGCTTAAAAGATTGAAGTTCACCTGGTCGTGTTTGACGGGGTCCTTTCTTCTGTCGCGGACAGGCCACTTCTGTGCGTCCCTTATTGTGCCCACACTTCTCAGATTGACTCCCGGAACAAGTATGCTTTCATCGTTGCTTTCGATAAGATAGGAGAAAGGCAGCGATGAAGTATCCATATTCTTGTAATGGCGGCCCATTACAAGAGTATACGGCCCTATGCGTGCGGGCCACAGAACATATGAATCGCTTGTTGTTTTGGATCCGCGTTCCATTATCCCCTGATGAATAGGGCCAAGCTTGTACATGTGGTTGCTCTGGTTCGAGCCGCTTCCGGCATTCATAAAAGAAAAAATGCCCGCAATAAGAAGGGTTGACTTATGATGAGTAACAGTATAAGGTCCTGCAAATATTGAACAAGCTTCGCCGTGATAACCTCCGCAATTGGCAAAGAAAAGTGAATTTTCTGCTGAATAGTGTTTCCCAAGAACACATCCCTGCCCGATGAAACATTTGTCGATCAGCGTCGATTCCGTGATAATTGAACCTGAACAGACAATAAAGTGTTCCATGATCACTCCCGGGCCGATAAGTATGGGATCTTCTTTACAGCTGTTGACTGATCCTTCTTCGAGGCTTATTGCACCCTCAATGTGGCTGAAAGGACCAATTTTCACATTCCTGATATACCGGCAGCTCAGAATACGGGTGCCGGTACCGATGGTTCCTGTGTCGGAGCTTTTCGATCCGGAGTATTCTTTTATCATCTGCTCCATCTTTTTAATTGCCTTTACCCTGTGCCGGTAAAGAGCAATTATATAAGCCTGATGGGCCGATAACTGATCCCAGATCCTCACTGACCGGCCGCCTGTTTCATTCAGCACCGCTACTTCCGTTCCGTTACCAAAAGTCGAGACACCTTCAGTATGGATCTTTCCGCAATTTTTGATAACTACATCATCTTCAATCCGGTAATTTGCGATATAATCACCGATATTGCTGATCAAAACATCCGAACCGATTTCACAATTATGGATATGAGCATTTGAGATACCGCTCCTGATGGTTACACCTGACTTGTCAGTAAATGTTTTTTTTAAGCTGCCGAGTTTTATTTCACCTGAAAAGAACACATTCTGGCATCTTGAAGGATCAAATCCTTCTGCTACCTGAACTTTGCTCCAGTCATCACAACCGCAGCCATTTGATGTCAGTTTTTTTATCTCAGTTAAATTGAGTTTCCTGAATTTTTGTGTGAATTTCATGTAAGAAGGATTTTTAATATTTTATTCAACTGTTACAGATTTGGCAAGATTCCTCGGCTGATCAACATTACAGCCTCTCAAAACTGCAATGTGGTATGAT
>JBGPAF010000226.1:0-4079 GCA_041480535.1 Bacteroidia bacterium | reverse complement strand
GGATGAAGTGTTTGAGTCGCCTCTTTTGCCACCCTTGCAGGAAAAGAGAATCAATGCAGCAATAAATACAACCGACAAGGTTCTGAATCTATACATAACTCCTTAATTTTTATGGCATTTATGAACTTTCAAAAATAAGTAAATTCCCAAAAATATTTTTTGGACATCAAATATAACTACATAACAGGCATATTTATTGTTTTGAATTTAATTCTTTTTTCAACATTGTTTAAACTGAAAGAAAGCCCTGTCTGATGCATAAGCGAGAATGGCATTAAACTATTGCCCGATCCTAAATTGAACCGGTAATTGTAAAAAAGTGCAAGTTTATCTCTCCTGTATGAAAACCCGGCCTGGATATCAATATTCTTATTGTTATTCACTAACAGTACAGAACTGACCGACAGGTATTCGTTACCAAGCAAGGCGCCTGCACCTGCCCAAAAATATCCTCCCTGCAATTCGACATAAGCCAGAGGCCTGATTTTAAGCTTGTTCGCTTTATTCAATTCAATGTCACCAATTAAATGTAAAATATATTTCCGTTTGAGCCTTTCTTCAGATGATCCGTTTCCGTTCATATCAGGCTGGGTGAGATGATTTATGGCAAATCCTCCGGATAATTTCCTGTAGATGAATATAAAACCTGTACCAACATCAAATACCGTAGCATTCTCGTTAGCCAGAATTTCAGAGGAGGGTATCGAAATCCCACCCAATGGGTCAATCTGATCCGGAAATACGGCATCGCTGAAATTAAATCCGCGATGGAACAATGAGGCAGAGAGCCCCGCATTAATGTACAGCTCCCTTCCAGCCTGTAAAAAATAAGAATATGACAGGCCGCTTCGCAGATCATTAACTATTCCCCCCAGGTAATCATTTGTAATATAGAAACCTGCTCCTCCGTGAATAACCGGAAAGTATGAATCATAAGAAAGAAAAACAGAATGAAAATTATAATGATTTCCCGGGTAGAAATTCATGTAAGATATCCTCATTGTACCATCTAAGCTGCTTCCGGCAAATGCCGGATTATTGACGATAATAGTCTGGTACCCCGGACCATAATTTGTCTCCTGACAAAAAACCGGTCCGGAAAAAATAAAAATGAAGCCAAATATCAGACCTGAACTGTACTTCATAATATCCGAAACTGAAATATCAACGCAGAGATACTTTCTAAATTACATCTAAAATCAATTTCACCACACAAATTAAACTAAAAACAGGAACTACATTTCTATCTTTGTCCGGAATAATGATCAGACCGGATCAAATAGTATCAATTGTTCTTGCCTTTTCCTCCCTGAGCCTTGCTGTCAGCGGAAAGACTGAAGATTACTCTGCATCTTCGGTTCTCTCATCTGGCAGGTGGTTCAAAATCGCCTTAACAGAAGACGGAATCTACAGGATAGATTTCACAAAACTAAAACAGCTGGGACTTGAGAATCCTTCATACCCTAGGATCTATGGAAACAATTGTGGCCAGTTATCATACTTTAATGACGGATCAGAGCCTGACGACCTCAAAGAAATAGCCATTTTTACAAATACAGGCAGTGACGGAGTGTTCAATGAAGGTGATTACCTTTTATTTTATGGTAAAGGTACAACCAGGTGGACTTATGATTATTCTACAAGGGATTTCAATTTCATCAATCATAATTATTCTGATACAGCCTACTATTTCATAACATCGGGCCCGGCACAGGGGAAAAAAATTACAGCCGGTTCATCGTCCCTGGCGCAGGCTGACTTTATTTCCTCTGAATCGGATGCGTTGTACATTCATGAAAAGGAGACTGAAAACCTTCTCCATTCCGGGAGGGAGTGGTATCAACCGATAAGTTATTCAAAAGATACTGAGATTAATCCCGGATTTAAGGATATAGTCACTGGTGAGAATGTAAAATATACAATCCGAATTCTTGCAAGAGCTTCTGTTACAACACACTTCAGCTTGTTGGAAAACGAATCGGTAATTACCACCATTCCGGTTGCAGGGATTAATCTTTCTTCAACAACAGGAACGTATGCCCAGTCAGCACAAACTGAAGGTGAAGCTGTGCCTTCCTCTTCAACACCGGTATATAAATTATCCTTTTCAAATAATGGTGAGATATCTGCAAGAGGGTGGATCGATTATGTAAAAATACATGCCCGAAAATATAATGTGTTTGACGGACAAACAATGCATTTCACAGATTCAAAATCAGTTGGCCCGGGTAATGTTACAGAATTCACAATAAAAAGTTCTGTCGGGGGAACGGTGATCTGGAATGTAACAGATCCTTTGTCAGTTAAAATAATTCCTTATACAAGGACCGGGGAAAATATAACTTTTAAAATGTCAACCGACACGCTGAAAACTTTTATCGCTTTTCTTCCAGGTAATGCCAAAACTCCTTTGATACAGTCATCTCAATTACGAAATCAGGATCTTCATTCATCTCCTTCTGCTGATATGATCATTATAACCCATCCTTTATTCAGGTCCTATGCAGAGCAGCTTGCTGAATTTCATGAAAAAAACAGCGGATTAATTTCTCTTGTAGTTACCCCTGAACAGTCCTATAATGAGTTTTCAGGAGGGATCCCTGATATTGCAGCAATAAGAAACTTTCTGAGGATGAAGTTTTTACATCAGAAAGGCACTGCTCATCCTCTAAAATATCTTCTTCTCTTCGGAGATGGATCGTTTGATAATAAAAAATTACCGCCCGGCAACACGAATTATATACCCACTTACCAGACACAAAACTCCAATGTTGGGGTCCAGTCATTTACCTCAGATGATTTTTATGGTCTCCTTGAGGATGGTGAAGGTGAAGATTCAGGTAACGAGGACCTTGGAATTGGCAGAATTACTGTATCTGATACTGCTGAGGCAGGAATAGTCGTTTCCAAAATTAAAAAGTATCTCAATCCATCAAACCAGGGTGACTGGAAAAATGTGGTATGCATCACGGCTGATGATGAAGACGGGAATACCCATATGTCTGATGCCGAAGGAATTGCTGATCTGATTAAAGAAAATGCTCCCTGGGTGAATGTTGACAAGATCTATTTTGATGCTTACAATCAGATCACCTCTTCAACCGGTCAGTTTTATCCGGATGTCACTCAGGCAATTAATGAAAGAATAAACGACGGGACCCTTATTTTCAATTACATAGGACATGGCAGCGAGAACAGCCTCGGGCATGAAAGAGTAGTTACTTCTGAGATTATAGATCAGTGGAAAAACATTGCAAAACTGCCGCTCTTTATCACTGCCACATGTGAATTCAGCCGATTCGACGACATAACCATCAACAGTGTAACCGGAGATGTAACTGGTAAATCCTCATCGGGTGAAAAGATACTCCTTGATAATAAAGGTGGTGCAATTGCGCTTATGTCAACAACCAGGCTTGTTTATTCATCTCCGAATTATGAACTGAACAGGAATATTATTGCTGTTGCATTTGAACGTGACGCAAAAGGGAATGCTCTCAGGATGGGTGACATTATAAGGATCGCGAAAAACAGATCAGGAAACAATACTAATAAAAGAAATTTCCTTTTGCTGGGTGATCCTGCCGTCAGGCTCTCCTGGCCCTGGCATGGGAATGTTAAAACGGATTCAATAAATGAAGTTCCGGTGGGTGAACTTACCGATACCCTTAAAGCACTTTCTGTCATAACCGTTGCCGGCCATATTGAGGATAATGCCGGTAGTCGTTCAGACGATTTTGAAGGTGTTGTCGCCACATTGGTTTTCGGTAAACTATCGGAGGTTCAAACCCTTGCAAATGACGGAGGCCAGAAGATGAAATTTGAGATTCAGGATAATATTCTTTTCAGTGGCAAAACAAGAGCAGAAAACGGAAGGTTTAGTTTCACGTTTATAGTTCCCCGGGATATCGATTATTTATACGGGCAGGGAAAGATCAGCTATTATGCTTATGATGATAACCGGGATATGAACGGTAGTTTTTCTGATGTTGTTGTGGGAGGATTCAGCAATATAAATAAAAATGATACAGAAGGGCCTTTAATAAATCTTTATCTCAATGACACACTCTTTCGCAGCG
>JBGPAF010000225.1:0-4083 GCA_041480535.1 Bacteroidia bacterium | reverse complement strand
ATTATTACATTATTACATTATTACATTATTGGTATCGCTTTTTTCTCCGGTCCTCTGATCTGATATTCTTTACCAAAGATGACAATCTTCAGAACTTTATCGGATAAATTATTAATTATTAATTCTTTATGATTAACTATCACCTCAAAGAGAATCCCGCGGAACCTCACATTGAAAGAATAGGACTTCCATTGATCAGGTATAAGCGGGTTGACATGGACTTTGTCGTCGAGAATCCGCATGCCCCCGAATCCTTCAACTATTGCAAGCCATGTTCCTGCCATGCTTGTTATATGAAGACCGTCGCCAACTTCATTGTTGTAATCGTCGAGGTCAAGCCTTGCAGTCCGGAGATAAAGCTCATATGCCTTTTCAATATTGCCAATCCTTGATGCAAGAATTGAATGAATGCAGGCTGACAGTGAAGATTCATGGACAGTCATTGATTCATAGAATTCAAAATTCCGCTTTATTGTTTCTGTATCATATTTATCTTCAAATACATACAAACCATGCAAAACATCTGCCTGTTTAATAAAGCACGAACGCAATATTCTGTCCCACGACCAGTGCTGGTTAATCGGGCGTTCTTCCGGTAGAATCTTATTTGCTGGCATTATTTCCTTATCAAGAAATCCATCCTGCTGAAGAAACACATTTCTCTCCCTGTCAAAAGGCATGTGCATATTATCAATGATCTTCTGCCAGTGACCAGTCTCGGCTGAAAAATCGAAATTTGTTTTCTTAATGAGCTGCTTATACTTATCAGGAGTCTCCTTTTTAACAGTCAGCAGGCTGCTAAGAGTATAAGACAACGTCCATACGGCCATTGAATTGGTATACCAGTTGTTATTGACATTATTCTCATATTCATTCGGACCGGTAACGCCAAGAATCACATATTTTTTTCTGTTTTCCGACCAGGTTGCCCTCTGGCTCCAGAAACGTGAAATTCCTATAAGTACTTCCAATCCGTAATCGGCCAGATAACCTCTGTCACCACTGTGTCTTATATAGTTGAATACAGCAAAAGCAATTGCGCCGTTCCGGTGGATCTCCTCGAAGGTGATTTCCCATTCATTATGGCACTCTTCACCGTTCATAGTCACCATCGGGTACATGGCAGCGCCATTCTTAAAACCAAGCTTCCGACCATTTTTAATGCTGGCTTCCAGATGCTTGTACCTGTACAGCAAAAGGTTCCTGGCCACTTTCTGATCAGCTGTCTTCAGGAAAAACGGAAGGGCAAAAGCTTCTGTGTCCCAGTATGTGCTTCCGCCGTATTTTTCTCCAGTAAATCCTTTCGGACCAATATTCAGCCTTTCATCTTTCCCGGTATATGTCTGGTTAAGATGGAAAATATTGAATCTGATCGCCTGCTGGGCCGCAACATCTCCATCAATGATGATATCCGATGATTTCCAGATCTTTCCCCATTCTTTTTTATGATCCAGAAACAGTTTTTCATATCCCTCTGACGACGCTTCCTTAAGACGTTTATTCACGTCGTTTATCAATTCATTTTTAGGATTGTTCAGCGATGAAAGGACTGAGACAAATTTGATAAGCGTCAGCTCGTCCCCTGGTTTAATTTCTTCTGAGAAAGTGTTGGCAATGTATTTATCACGGTCAACTACCGAGGCTTTAATTTTCAGTTCTTTCCGGTTTTTAAGAAGGCTGTAACACATTCCGGTTGAAACATGGAAATCGGTTTTCATTGTTCTCGCAACAATGACTCCTGTTTTTTCATTTACTTCTCTTGATACCTCTTTCCAGAATTTTTTACCATAATTTGCATCTTCATTCCTAACATCGGCATCGAGGTAAACGTTGAAATCAATAATGCCTTCAAAATCAACGGAACAGATTGAGTATTTAATAACGCCGATATCAGGTTCCGACATGCTCACAAATCTCCTTGCATTGAACTCAAGGGTTTTGTTTTTGGAAACAGCAATTGTGAACTTCCTGTCAAGATAGCCCTCTTTCATATTAAGTGTTCTGGTGAAAGAGGTGATCGAGGCGGAAGACAGATCGACAGGTTTTTTATTTACAGCGACATCAATTCCTATCCATTTTGGAGCATTCAGTACCTTTGCAAAATATTCGGGGTAGCCGTTTTTCCACCATCCGACCCTTGTTTTATCGGGGTAGTACACCCCTGCAACATAACTTCCGGTAAGAGTATCACCCGAATACTGTTCCTCAAAATTTGCCCTCTGGCCCATATATCCGTTCCCGATCGAAAAGATGCTTTCCGATTCCCTGTTCAGCTCAGGGTGAAAACCCTCCTCAATTATGAGCCATTCATCCTTTTTATAACAATTGTTCATGATCTTATAATTTTTCTATTCCCCGTAATTTTTTCAGGCTCATTTTATCGAGACCTGAAATGACTAAATGTGCATTTGTCAGAATTTTTTTTGATCCGATTCCGATACAGAACATTCCAGCATTAAGAGCAGACTCAACCCCGGCTATCGCATCCTCAAATACTATGCATTCTTTTGGTGAAACTCCAAGCATTTGGGCTGCAGTTAAAAATACTTCAGGATCGGGTTTGGCTTTTTTGACAATATTACCATCAGCAATTGAATCAAATAACTTTGTAATGCCAAGACGTTCGAGTATTAAGGGAGTGTTTTTGCTCGCTGATCCCAGGGCTGTTTTTATCCCTGCATTTTTAAGTTCTGAAATAAATTCAAGACTTCCCGGCAGTATCTCATCGGGAGTCATAGTTCCAATATAATCCAGATACCATTTATTCTTAAGAGCGGCGTATTCTTCCTTCTTTCTGTCATCAATCTTCATCTTCCCGATTTCCAGAATTATTTCAAGTGAAGCCATTCTGCTGACACCCTTCAGCCGTTCATTATCCTCTTCGTTAAAATTGATGTTCATCATGACGGCCAGTTTCTTCCATGCCAGATAATGATATTTTGCAGTATCGACAATTACACCGTCAAGATCAAAAATGCAAGCTTTCAAACTCATAGTTATTTCTTATCGTCAAGGTCCCGGACAAATTTCACCGTTAAGGCAGCTATTATCATTGATATACCTCCTGTTATAAGGGCATTCATAGTGTTGCCGGCGAAGAGGTGTTTTACCATACTGCCAAGGATGCTTGCTGCAAGTATTTGCGGTATTGTAATGAAGAAATTGAAGATACCCATATAAACACCCATTTTGTTTTGCGGCAGGGCTCCTGTAAGCATTGCGTAAGGCATTGAGAGAATGCTTGCCCATGCAATTCCGATCCCGACCATCGGCAGTATTAAAAGCCATGGAGAAGAAATGAGGCTAATGGAGAACAGACTGATACCTCCTATTGCCAGGCAGATTGAGTGAGTGATTTTCCTGCTTGTTGCTTTTGCCAATACCGGCAGGAGGAAGGCTATTAATGCAGCAGAACCATTATAAATACCAAAGAGGACACCAACCCAGTTTGCTCCTTCATTATAAGCCACTGATGTTGTGTCGGTGGTACCATAAATATGTGAAGTAACTGCTGAGGTTGTATATATCCATAACGAGAAAAGAGCAAACCATGTAAAAAACTGAACTACTGCAAGCTGGCCCATGGTTGCAGGCATATTTCTGAGGTCATAAAGAACTGAATTAAGACCATTCTCCCCTTTCCCTGCTGACTGTAAAGCACCTGCAAGTAACTGAAGCAGTCCGAATAGTGCAATCCCTCCTGTAATTACATAGAGCTCTTTTTCGAGATGAACCATTGAAAGTATGAATGTCAGAATTAAACCGGCACCCAGCCAGATAAGGCCCGGTACGTAATAATTTAGTCTTCTCACGGCTGCCTGGCTGCTGTTGCCGGAAACCTGTGCCTCCGAATGATCACCACTTTCAATCTTTTCACTTTCTTCAAACTCCCTCAGTTCCTCAGGTGAATACTCTTTGGTTCGTAAGACTGTCCATAATACAGCCAGTAAGAAAACAGCTGCACCAATATAGAAAGAGAGCTTCACGTTCAGGGGAATTAATTTGCCCGGTGCGGGTAATTCAGAAACATTAAACCAGTTAGCAAGAACCCATGGAAGAAACGAACCTATTACGGCTCCAATT
>JBGPAF010000224.1:0-4090 GCA_041480535.1 Bacteroidia bacterium | reverse complement strand
GGTTATCCCATACTTCACTTTTTGCTATGACAGGACCGGCAAGAGTTTTAATACTTCTTGGCGGTTTCCAGTCGGCAGAATGTGACCATGGACGTGGAGGGACATAAATATCAGGATTCCAGTGCATTGCCCCATTTGTTTCCAGACGATGAAAGAAAGGATCATCGGATTTACTTTTCAATGTAATCTGATCAAGATGACCTGAATTGGAATGCAAGACAACAGAAAAAACACTATTATCAATCTGAAGTCCTGGTGCTTCTCCCTGAATATGCAGGTCAGTCTTATATGTTTTAACCATTGCGTCTGCATTATTATAATAGACTAAGTAAACGCGGCTTGATTTTGCAGGTACATCTGCAAGAAAAGCTACCCTGGCGCTAACAGTCGGTAACCAGAGTGGAACTTTACGGGTAGGGTTACCGTTTTTATCGGGAGCAAGATCATCTTCTTTTAGATATTCCTGTACATCATATACCTGGGAAGCAACTTCAGTAAGTTCATGTGTTTTTGGATCAACAGCAACTACGCGAATATCGCGTGTAAGCTGCTGAGCTTCGTCAGGATAAAACGCCAGGAGTATTTCCAATGCTTCTTTTGCCCTGCTGATTCCTGCAGTTTCACTTAAAACGACTGACTTATAGCTTTTCCAGTTTTTGTCAAAAACCGCAACACCTGTCGGAGCAGTGACTTTCTTGACAGAATTTATCCAAACATCATCATTTGCCGCGCGAACTGCTTTCTTCATGCGGACAGAAATCCTGATATTATAGTCCTGGCCGGGCTGCCACTTTACCCAGCCAACTACGCTGAGATTTTTGTAATGTGTTCCATCCTGCGACAAGCTATATCCCGAAGGGGGACGTTCAGACATAGGAGGCCTGTTCATGTCTTCCATATCACTTTCCCTGCGGAGATCTGTAGCTCTCAGAACATTTCCATCTACTGCTGCCTCAACCTCAATTATTGAGGATTCGGGTAATTCAATATCTGCTTTAAAGTGATAAAAAGGTATTCCCGGGCAAGGATATCCCAGTTCAATTTTGGTGATTTTAAGCTCCTTTCCCTCTTTCGGCTTTTGAGCGTTTAAGGTCAATGCAATCATAATCGTTAACAGGAAAACGAATGATACTTTTGACAGAAATAATTTTGATTTTTTCATGAAGAATGAATTCTTTAGTGTAATATTTTTGTCTTGTTAGATTAGCGATTATTCGTATTCAAATATCAGTCTGGTTTGTTATCAGCTATTGTTCAGTTATAAGATTCCTCTCTCTTAAAGACTTTACCCCATTTTGCCATGGACCGCCTGCTCCCCAAATATAATAAGAGAAATACATGGTGCTCTTCTGATATATCGGGACCCATGGCTGGAACTCGGCGTAATAATAATGTGCATCTCCATTTGAGGGATGATTCATCCACATGTGCAGGAATAATGGTTCTGTAACAGGATAAGCTCCCACGAAGGTTATGTCTTCTTTGGTATCATAACCTGCATTCCATCCTTCTTTCAGAAAAAATAATCTGCCGTAATATTTTTCCGGCTTCATTCTGTATTCATGCAATCCATCTTTTTCAGGCACTGTGAATACATCTTCGGTCCCATGCTGTGCTCCGAGCTGGAGTATTGGCTGTGGACCAATCACATTGGCTTCAGGATTTTTAAATGTAAGCGCAAACTGAATTTCCAAAAGTGGTGAATTCCCATATAGGGTAAATATTTTTTCAAGCTTATTTCCATAATAATCCGTTGACATCTTTAGGCGCACGTAATCACCTTCCTTTTTGAGTATTTCAACATCATATACTTTATGTGTTTCCATGCTGCCCTGGCCCAAAAAATCTTCAAAACCACCATAAGGATAATATCCTCTTTTTCTGAAAGGACGTTTATCATCGCTGGCCTTATCCGGCCAGAGTTTAAATAACACATTATCGTTTCGCGATTTTACGATGTACTCAATTACCCGGGCACCTGTTGCCAGAAGTGTCACACGTACACTATCGTTTTCCATCCTGTATTCCATGATGCCATCACTGTTCAGGTCAGCTTCATATAAGTATGGAGCTCCGGTTGCAGCACCCACACCCAATTGGCTTATATTTTCGACCCCCAAAGCTGAGACTTTTACATTATAGCTTCCAGCAGGTACTTCCAGATCAAATGATATGTTTTTAAATGTTCCTGTTTCAGTAGTACATGATTTTGAACTGCTGTAAACCACTTTCTTCGAATTCTTTTTGTCCAGCACCTCAACTTTCACAGGAAATGTTGATTTGTCAGAGAAATTATGAATAGTAACCGGATAGGTGACTTTTGGAGTATGACCATAAAGCAGTTGCTGAACAGAAATTGCACGAGGCAGATCCAGCATTGTCAGGGTACTTTTTTTATTGGTTCCCCATGTATAATGCACAGCTATCGGATTAGTTTCATTCATGGCACTTGACAGGGGCTTAATATCATAATGTAATGTTTTAGAAGTGTTAGACGGAAGATTAACCTGTGTAGTCAAAGTGCCAGCGATCTTCAATTCCGGAGGAAGTACAATTTCAAGTGTACCGGAAACTGCATGTGTATAAGTATTGTTGATAGTCACATTAAGTTGATAATCTTTAGTATATGCCTCAAGATTGATCCGGTCACCGAAGTACTCCTCCAGAAAAACGCGGTCGAGTAGCAATAGTTCAAGTGCGTTTCGGTACAATGCAGGTCCCATCATCTTTCCGTTACCAAGCACAGCCACTTCACGCCTGGACATTATGGACTCCCACATGATTTGTTTTGTCATCTGTTCCCCCTTTTTTACAAAAAGCACCATACAGGGCACAGCATCATTATCCATTGTGCCGGTTGTAGTTACAAAAGGTACATTTTCCTGGTCAATTTGCTCTTTGTTTCCTTCGTCGGCAATATAACCGTCATAATGATAAGGATCAGCAGCGGTGTCAAATACCTGCCGGAACACATAACCTTCCTTCTCATGTGCAAAGTTGACCCACGACTCAGTTGTAAACATGCTTTGAACCTGCAATCCGTCATAATTTTTGCATCCGTATATCTGTCCGTATCCGACATCGGCCACAACAGGTAACTTAACTTTGGCTAACCAGTTTTCGAGTTCTTTCAGTGTCAGAAAATCCATGTAACCGCTAAATGTAAACCAGGTATTCCCTTCATTCATTCCCTTTCCGATTACTTCCAAAGGATGGCCTGCTGTACATGTAACACTTTTTAAGAGTGTCTCAGCGCCAAACCAGCCACGGTGCAGGTCATATTTGCCCAATAGGATTTTTGTACTGTCAATAAGCTCTGAAACTCTGTCACGAAGCTCTTTACTTTTTGATGAGATAACATATATTTTCTTTGTACCGTTTTCCAGATAGAAAGCATTTACCTCTGTAAAATCTTTAGCACCAAACTGATGGCTTTTCAGCTTTTCTTTCCATCCATCCTCTTTTGGAAGTTTCTCAGCCAGTTTTTTACCAGCCTCCGAATCGGGATCAGTTAAGACCAGAACGTTATTATTTACGGCAGACTCAACCACCTTTTGCAAGGTTGGTTGATCCAGTAGAATATACTGACCATTGAGGAGGGTACTAAGAAATCCTTCCTGCAAAGATAATCCTGGAATTTTCATGTCGTCAGCGATATCTACCTTGCTCTGGGCGATAGTGTAATCCAAATGGGGAGCTGCGATCTTAAAAAGATTTCCATAGCGGATCCAGTCACGGTAGATGTCATGCCAGTAGTTTGTATACCCGTTAAATTGAAAATTGGCAACTACTGCATTTTCATCAGGATTAAAGGAGCCATTGTATTTATAGCCATCCATGTTTTGACCATAAGCTGTGCCACTGATCAAAGCTAGGGCCAACGCAGGCAGAGCGTAGCACTTTTTTAAAAAGTTATTCATAAGCATAGGTCTATTTAATGAGAATGAATTTATATCACAAATGAATCTCCTTGATCAGGTAAATTTAGCAATAGAAATTGAACAGGAGATAAAAATTCCTCTTTTTTCCCATATCTGATGTTTAGCCTGGGTGGTTCATATTATCTATATATCTCTCTGAACTTTGATTT
>JBGPAF010000223.1:0-4101 GCA_041480535.1 Bacteroidia bacterium | reverse complement strand
TCAGGCTGGCAGGACGAAATGCTTTCAGTATGGCATTTAAAAATGCCGGCCCGAAAATCCTTGAGCCAATTTATGAAGTTGAGATAATGGTCCCTTCCGACCGCATGGGGGATGTTATCAGCGACCTTCAGGGACGCCGCGGAATGGTTCTCGGGATGTCGAGTGAAAAGCGGTTCGAGGTGATAAAAGCCAGAGTTCCACTCGCAGAAATGAATAAATACTCCACTGCGCTCAGTTCAGTTACCGGTGGCCGTGCAATGTATTCAATGAGATTCCTGGAATATGCCCAGGTTCCAGGTGATGTTCAGGAGGCTGTGATCAAGGCTTACCACGAGGAAGAGGAAGAAGAATAATACCAGTAGGGGCGTTGCATGCAACGCCCCTACAAGTTTTATACCATCTTAAGTACATCCCATACAAACGCCCTGATCCCTACATCCTCGTTTATTGAGTCTATCTTCCTGACTTTATCGAGGACACCGTCAACCATGTCATCTTCGACTATAGTCAGCACGCTCTTATTTATTTCAGGCCAGGCATGGGTTCCAAGGTGAGGAACACCTGTTTGGCTCCCTCTTCCCTGTACATTTTCCCAGAGGGAATAACCCTTTATCCCAAGCTTGTCCATAAGGTACTCCACCCTTTCGGTGTGTGCCTGATTATATATTATCATTATTGCTTTCATAATTAATAGTTTGAAAGGTTAAGTTTTACTTTGAATTACCGGTTCCGTCAATAGAGTCAAACTCGGTATAGACAGCAAGCTGTTTGTTTCTTTCACCATGCCTTGTAAAAATAGCATAGACAACCGGAACCAGAACAAGTGTGACCAATGTTGAGAAGACAAGACCTCCGATAACTGCGACGCCCATCGGGCTCCAGAGTTCTGAACCTGAACCGGTGCTCATAGCTAATGGAAGCATCCCCAGTATAGTTGTTGCCGACGTCATGATAACAGGTCTCAGCCGCGATCTCCCTGATATTGCAATGGCTTCGTAAAGTTCATTGCCCCTATCACGCATCAGGTTGATGAAATCTACAAGAACGATTGCATTCTTGACAACAATTCCAATAAGCATCACTGCACCTATTGCAGAAATAACGCTAAGTGTTGTATGGGTTATAAACAGGGCTATTGCCACACCTGAAAACGCAAAAGGTATTGAAAACATTATTATAAATGGCATCTTAAGTGATTCAAACTGCGAAGCCATAATAAGATAGACAAGTATAAGACTCACAACAATCAGGAAAGCAATATCTTTAAATGATTCCATCTGATCTTCTATTGCACCTGATATCTGTACCATAATTCCGGAAGGTATAACCGTTTCGCTGATTGCTTTCTGAACCTCGACCTGCAAGTCTGTAAGAGATCTTTTATAAGGAGTAAATGAAACATCCACTATCCTTTCTCTCCTTTTTCTTGAAATACTCGGAGGTGACCAGAATTCCTTTATGTCTGCAATCTCACCAAGTCTAATTATCTGACCTGATGGATTTGTTATGCCTATATTTTCTATATCGGTAAGGGTGCTTCTTGCACTCTCTTTAAACCGGACAACTACATCATACTCATCGCCAGACTGACGTAACCTGGTAGCAGTCAAACCACCCACCCTGTTCTTTACTGCAGTTGAAACAGTTGCCGTGTTCAGTCCGTTGGTAATCATCTTGTTCTGGTCAAGGATTATCTGGAGTTCAGGTTTTGACTTATCCCTGCTTATTGTTACATCTTTGGCTCCAGCTATTTTTCTGATTTTAGCTGCCAGCTCCTCGGCAACTATGTTTGTTTCAGATATGTTGTAACCATAAATTTCAACATCCACAGTGCTGCTGCCAAAGCTGCCCATACTTTCAGATGTACTGACTGTGTAATCGACAATTTCAGGAATTTTTGCAAAATCGTTCCTCATCTCTTCAGCAATCTCAGTTACATTTTTTTTACGTTCTTCAACTGGTACCAGACTGAGAGTATATGTAATCACATGCGTCCCCCCTGCTCCGAATAATGATGAAAATCCGGCCTCGTCATCAGCACCTGTAGATGAAGAAATAAGATCAACTTCAGGATACTTTTCCTTAATAAGCTTGTCGACTTTATCGGTTGTTTTTAAAGTCTCATCCACTCTTGTACCGGTTTGAAGCTCAATGGTCGCAGTTATCCTTGATTGATCAGCTTCCGGGAAAAACTCAGTATCAATTACTGTAAACAGGCTTAAAGATCCGACAAAAACTACCAGAGCAATAATCAGAACGACAGTTTTATGATGAAGCGCCCAGCGAAGGGTCTTCTCATAAAAGCGGTCAAACCAGTTGAGCCATTTCCTGATGCTTCCGTCATAGGTCCAGAAAGGGGCATCTTTTCTGATAGGATACCATTTGAGAAGAAGGGCACTCATGGTAGGTGTAAGAGTAATGGCTGCAAATACCGAGGTGATGATTGTAATTGAAACAAGCATTCCAAGTTGTTTGAAGAGAACTCCGGTGAGCCCTTTTACGAATGTAAGAGGGAAGAATACAGCAACTACTGTTAATGTTGTAACAATAACTGCCAGCCATACCTCATTTGTAGCATAAATGGCCGCTTCCCTGGGCCGGCTTCCCCTTTCAACATGTTTTGTGATATTCTCGAGGACGACGATAGCGTCGTCCACCACCATCCCGATCGCTATCGAGAGTGATGTAAGAGAAATTATGTTAACTGATGCCCCGGTAATAAACAGATAAATAAAGGCTACAACCAGCGAAATAGGGATTGTAACTATAACTATCAATGTTGCTCTCCATCTTCCAAGGAAAAAGAGTACCAC
The DNA here is from genome assembly GCA_041480535.1 of Bacteroidia bacterium. Lineage (GTDB taxonomy): Bacteria > Bacteroidota > Bacteroidia > Bacteroidales > VadinHA17 > LD21. The sequence goes on along the minus strand of JBGPAF010000223.1, from coordinate 1,288 downwards.
AAGAACTACAAAAATGGCTGCATAGAGAAGTGTGTGTGTCAGGTTTCCTATTGAATCTTTTATAAATGTCGCGCTGTCGAGTAGTAACTCGATTTTGACGTCAGACGGAAGATCTTTCTTTAAAGCTTCAAGAGTTTTCTCAACTTCTTTTGACACTTTAACTGTATTCCCTCCTGACTGTTTCTGGACATACATTGTCATCCCCCGAAGGCCGTTGATCCTGGTATCAAGCTTTGTTTCACGTATGGTATCGCGGACCACTGCAACATCTTTCAGGTAAACATTATTACCATTATAACTGCTTACTACTATGTTCTTAATAACGTCACTTTCGGGAAATTCACCCTGAATTCGCAGAGGATAATCGGTCTGTCCCATTTCAATGTAACCTGCAGGCATATTCATATTCTCTGCCCGTAATATGCCTCCGATCTGCTCAATTGAAAGATTGTAGGCCTCCATTTTCCGTGGATCGACATCGATATAAACCTTCCTGCCCGGAACACCCGCAAGGTTGACTGCTCCGACTCCCTCAATCCTGTTAAGAGGATTCACAATTTTTTCATCAAGTATCTTTTCGAGGCCTCTGTAACTCTCTTTAGCTGTGATTGCATAGAAAATTATCGGCATCATGCTTGAATTGAATTTCATTATTGATGGGTTCTCTGCATCTTCCGGCAGATAATTCTCAATAAAACTGAGGTTACTCCTTATGTCGTTGGAGGCTTCATCAAGGTTCGTCCCATACTCAAAATTCATAAAGATGACTGAGAGGCCATCACTCGATGTAGAGGTAATTTCTTTCAGGTTGTTTACAGAGTTAAGAGCATCTTCAACGGGTCTTGTCACATTGGTCTCAATATCAGACGCACTTGCACCCGGGTAAGTTGTGACTACTCCGATGAAGGGGAGTTCTATTTCCGGATAAAGATCGATCGGTAATTGTGTAAGCGAATACAGACCAATGACAATTAAAGCGACAAAAATCAGGATCGTTGTCACCGGTCTCTTTACGGAAGCACTGTATATACTCATTTTAAGATTATTGTAATTCTTTGATTTAATTAACTATTCCAATTTTGTCCTTATTCAGGAGCCTTGACTGTCCTTCAGTAACAAGCCTGTCGCCTTCTTTGAGGTTATCTGAGATTATCTCAAGCTTGTCATCAAATCTTTTACCTATTATCACTTCAGTATGTTTTGCCACACCCTGATCCTCAATAAATACATATCTGATATTGGTCCCTTCCTGCAGAAGTACCGAGCTGGCCGGTACAACAAAAGTCTC
>JBGPAF010000222.1:0-4110 GCA_041480535.1 Bacteroidia bacterium | reverse complement strand
TGAGGATGTTCTCAGGGCAATAAACATAGTGCCGAGGCACGATTTTATGGATCCTGCTTTCCTCAACCATGCCTATATCGATAAAGCCTTTCCGATCTCGTCAGGACAGACTATCTCACAACCTTACACAGTTGCGGTGCAAACAGAGCTGCTCCATGTAAAAAAGAGGGACAAGATCCTTGAGATCGGAACCGGATCGGGATATCAATGTGCAATTCTGGTCGAAATGGGCGCAAAAGTCTATACAATAGAACGATACAGGGAATTATACCTTAAAGCCCAAAGGACTTTGTTATCGCTTGGATATACCGCTGATTTTTTCTATGGCGATGGATATGAAGGCAAACCGCAATATGGACCTTTCGATGGTATTATAATAACCGCCGCTACTACGGTGGTTCCTGAAAAACTTCCGCACCAGCTTAAGATCGGCGGCAGGCTTGTTGTTCCACTCGGAAACAGCGTTTCACAGGTAATGACTCTCGTGATACGGACAGGCGAAGATGATTTTGAATACTCATCATATGGCAGCTTTATATTTGTGCCATTGCTGAAGGGAACGGTTAACGAATAATTGCTTTATGGAGATATATAAACTTGTTTTTAATCCTATTCAGGTAAATACATATTTACTGGCTGATCAGTCGGGAGATTGCACCATAATTGATTGCGGATGTTATGACGGCAGTGAATTCAGTGAACTTACGGACCTGATTGAAGAAAGAAAACTTAAACCAGTATTGCTCTTAAATACACATTGCCATCTTGATCACATTTTCGGCAACAGGTTTATTTTTGAAAAATACAATCTTGGTACCTTTTGTCACAAGGAAGATGAACGAAACAGGGAAAATGCAGTGAATCATGCTATCATGTTTGGTTTATCGATGGAAATCCCTCCTGTTCCGGCAGGATTTTTAACGGACAATCAGACTGTATCTTTCGGCACAACTGAACTTATTGTCTTGCACGTACCGGGCCATTCACGCGGAAGCGTGGCATTTTACAGCAAAAATGACAAAACAGTTTTTACCGGCGATGCCCTCTTTGCAGGAAGTATTGGCAGAACAGATCTCCCAGGAGGTAATTATGAGACACTTATAAACAGTATCAGGAATAAATTGTTTACGCTGCCTGCTGATACAGTGGTCTACCCGGGACATGGAGACGAAAGCACTATCGGTATTGAGATCGAATCAAATCCTTATTTTATCCACAACTGATCCTTCACGTTTTTTAAATTATATCTATTTGTTATTTTCACGGCTTCAAAATCATAAGGCTGTAAGAAGTAATTTGTAAAAATTTAAATATATGTCATCAGATATTTTTGTTAACAGGCACATCGGACCGCGTGATCATGAATTACCCGGAATGCTTGAAACAATCAGTGTTGATTCCCTCGAGACTCTGATTGATAAAACTGTTCCTAAAGCTATAAGACTTGACAAGCCTCTCAGGCTTCCCAAAGCCATGAGTGAGTTTGAATACCTGAATCATCTCAGGAAGATCGGATCAAAAAACAAATTATTCAGATCATTTATCGGACAGGGTTATTATGGTGTCGCTGCATTATCAGTTATAATAAGAAATGTACTCGAAAATCCATCATGGTATACTTCCTACACTCCTTATCAGGCTGAAATCTCGCAGGGCAGGCTCGAAGCCCTCCTGAATTTTCAGACAATGATAATTGAACTTACAGGTATGGAGATTGCCAATGCTTCCCTGCTGGACGAATCGACAGCAGCGGCTGAGGCTATGATAATGATGTTCAATGCCCGGTCGCGCACTTCAGTAAAAGCAGGAGCAAATAAATTCTTTGTTGATGAGGATATCTTCCTTCAGACCCTTGATGTGATTACCACGCGGTCAGAACCTCTAGGAATTGAACTTGTTACAGGGAAATTTGATGAAGCGGTTTTCAATGAACAATTCTTTGGGGCATTTGTACAATATCCATCGGCATCGGGACAAATAAGAGATTATAAGGACTTCACTGATAAGGCTCACTCTGCAGGAATGCTTGTGGGAGTCGCAGCGGACCTTATGAGTCTTACTCTTTTATTACCCCCGGGCGAATGGGGCGCCGACATTGTAACAGGTTCCAGTCAGAGATTTGGTTTGCCGATGAGTTTCGGAGGTCCTCATGCTGGATTCTTTGCCACAAGGGATGACCTTAAGAGGAGCATGCCCGGACGCATTATCGGTGTCTCAGTTGATGCACAGGGTAATCATGCTCTGAGGATGGCTCTTCAGACAAGAGAACAGCATATCAAACGGGAAAGGGCTACATCAAATATATGTACTGCCCAGGCTCTTCTGGCTACAATGTCTGGAATGTATGCACAGTATCATGGTCCGGAGGGGCTGAAAAGCATAGCCACCAACATACACCGGTCAGCCTGTACAATTAGCAGCAGTCTTAAAAAAATGGGATACATCCTTCCCAATACAATGTATTTTGATACCCTGAGAGTGATCCCTCATGAAGGAATTAGTCAGGAAGATATCAGAAAACTTGCACTGGCATCAGGTATGAATTTTTATTATCCCGATGATGTCAGTGTCAGTATAAGTACTGATGAAATCACATCATTGGATGAAATTAGTTCAATTATTGAAGTATTTGCACAGGCAGCAGGCAGGAGGGCCGAGCAGGTGACTTCATTTGTTGAATGTAATTGCATTGATCAGAAATTCATCAGGAAATCGCCGTACCTGAAGGCAGCAGCCTTTAACATGTATCATAGCGAAACTGAGATGATGCGGTACATTAAAATGCTTGATAGAAAAGATTTTTCCCTTACTCATTGTATGATATCGCTTGGTTCCTGTACCATGAAACTGAATCCGGCTACCTCAATGTTTGCCATGAGCTGGCCTGAATTTGGCAACATTCACCCGTTTGTTCCGAAAGATCAGGCTGAGGGGTATTATCAGCTGATGGATGAGCTGGGTGAGGCCCTGAAGGAGATAACAGGATTTTCTGCAGTCTCCTTTCAGCCTAATTCCGGAGCTGCAGGTGAATATACAGGGTTGATGGTTATAAGGGAATATCATAAAAGCAGAGGAGAAGGACACAGAAAAGTTACTCTTATACCATCATCGGCTCATGGTACAAACCCGGCGAGCGCAGTAATGGCAGGAATGCAGGTTGTTGTGGTGGAATGCGATGAAAGGGGAAACATAAATGTTGAAGATCTTAAGAAAAAGGCAGAAAAAAACAAGGCAAACCTCGCATGTTTTATGATCACCTATCCATCTACCCACGGGGTTTTTGAAGCTGCCGTTACGGAGATGATAAGCATAATTCATGCAAACGGCGGACTTGTATATATGGATGGGGCCAATATGAATGCCCAGGTTGGATTGACAAGTCCGGGGCATATAGGGGCTGATGTATGCCACCTGAACCTGCATAAAACCTTTGCAATACCTCATGGCGGAGGCGGCCCTGGAATGGGTCCTATCCTTACAAATGACAGGCTGGCTGAGTTTCTGCCTTCACATCCGATAGTTAAAACCGGCGGAAGCCACGCAACAACTGCTGTTGCAGGTGCACCTTTTGGCAGCGGACAAGTCCTTACAATTTCACATGCATATATAATGATGATGGGGCCTGACGGTCTTACAAAGGCAACCAAGTATGCAATTCTGAATGCTAACTACATTTCTGCCTCACTAAAAAACTGGTATAAAACACTTTACACAGGAACAACAGGATTTGTTGCTCATGAATTGATACTTGACTGCCGGAATTTTAAGGCAGAAGCTGGCATTACCGAATCAGATATTGCAAAAAGACTTATGGATTACGGATTTCATGCACCCACCCTCTCTTTCCCGGTTCATGGTACACTGATGGTAGAGCCGACAGAGTCAGAATCGCTTCAGGAGCTCGACAAGTTTATAGATGCATTGAAATCAATCTGGAATGAAATAAGTGATATCAAAGATGGTAAAGCAGACAAAGAAGATAATGTACTTCACAATGCTCCCCATACTGTTAAAGTCGTGACAGCAAATGAATGGACCCGCAGTTATGACAGGCAGAAGGCTGCATTCCCGCTCAGATGGGTTGCCGAGAATAAATTCTGGCCCTCCGTG
>JBGPAF010000221.1:0-4119 GCA_041480535.1 Bacteroidia bacterium | reverse complement strand
GCATGCGCAAAGCACGCAAAGTAAAAACCTTATATTTTAGTTCTTTGCGACCTTATCGTAAAATCTTTGCGACCTTTGTGGTTAATGGATTTGGATTTTTTCAATGGTACCAAATGGCTATAATACAGGATTTTAGATTATTTATTTCGCGGATTCCTTGTCCTCCTTTAATAACCTGTAGATAGTTGAGATGCCAATATCAAGTTGTTTGGCTGTCAGACCAATATCGTTGTTATACTTCCTCATGGTAGCTTTAAGGATTTTCATTTCATATTCCCGCATCGTCATATATCCACCGGCGACTGCGGACAGGGGATCACCGGGATCAAGCACAAAGTCGGAGGCTTCTATCTCTTCCTTTACAGATAAGGTGACGGCAAGTTCGACCAGCGATTTAAGTTCCCTTACATTTCCCGGGAACTGATAATTCAACAGTTTCTTTTGTGCCTGAGTGGACAATCTCTTAAGAGGAATGTTATTTTCTTTACAGAAATCCCCGATAAAATGCCGGGCAAGAATCAATATATCATTAGCGCGGTCACGCAAAGGAGGCAGCTCAATCGGCAAACCTAAAAGCCTGTAGTACAAGTCCTCTCTGAAATTTCCCTTTTTAACCTCCTCTTTCAGGTTTTTATTGGTTGCCGCAATTATCCGGCAGTCGGTCTTAACTGGTTTATTACTCCCTACCCTGACGATTTCTTTCTCCTGCAAAACCCTTAATAATTTTGTCTGCAGATTCGGTTCCATCTCTCCGATCTCATCCAGGAAGAGAGTCCCTCCGTCTGCTTCTTCAAACCTTCCGATACGCCGGGATGAAGCTCCTGTAAAAGCCCCTTTTTCATGACCGAATAATTCACTCTCGATAAGTTCAGAAGGAATTGCCGGAACATTTACTGCAACGAATGATCTGTCTTTACGCTTTGAATTATAATGAATTGCTTTTGCCACCAGCTCCTTGCCGGTGCCTGTTTCACCTGAAATAACCACTGTGATATTTGTATCCACGGCCTTATCTATCAGCTCATATATGCTTTTAATAGCCGGGCTTTCACCCAGGATACTCTGACTGAAACTATACTTTTTTTGTATCTCCCTGCGAAGAGTTGAAATTTCTCTTTTAAGACCAATGCCCTGCCTTAAATTCTGAATTGTATTAAGAAGGCGCTCCTTAATATCGTCGGATTTGGTTATGTAATCGTAAGCTCCTAATTTTAAAAGGGTTACGACCAACTCAATATCTTCCTGTTCGGAGATCAGTATAACCTGGATTTCTCCATTTTCCTGCCGGATCCTTTTGAGAACCTCAAGGCCTGAAAGATCAGGAAGGCGATAATCAAGAGTTACAATATCAGGCGATTCACCTATGCAATTCAGGAAATCACCTGCATTGAAAAAACTCTTTACTTCATAATCCGGGTTTAAAGACAGAGTGTATACTAAAAGCTTGTTATACCATTCATTGTCTTCCACAACAAAGATCTTCAAAGGTCTTTCAGTCATAATTGATAGATTATCGTATCACAGATAAACCTGAAAGACTGCAAAATACAAAATAATGACCGGATTTGTAAGAGTTTTAGCTCATTTTTGATATATGCTCGTTTATAAGCTTGCTGATAGAAGCAAACTCAGAGAAAGCATCTCTGGTATCTGACTCTATCGTTGCATGTCCTTCATTATTCCTGATAGTTTTTTCAATTTTATTCAGCAAGTTATAGAGGTCCATTGCACCGATATGACGGCATGGCGGCTGTATTTTGTGGGAAAGGTCGGCAACAGATTCAAATCTCTGGTTCATTGCGGCCTCATGCATTTCATGCAATCCTTTTTCAGTTGTCTTAATAAATGATTCCAGCATTTGCTTTACAAACTGTTTGTCCCCTCCGGATATGTGATATAAATTGTGCAGATCGATCTTTCCGGCATCACCATTATTTTCGCTTTCGGCTGTTCCGGTTTCATTACTGGCAGGTTCTGTCTGATCACCTATCACAGACATTATTGCCGATAACAGAAACTTTTCGGTAAACGGCTTAAGAACAAAAGAACTGACACCGGCGTTTTTATATTTCTCCCAGTCTTCTTTCAGAGGCGCAGCTGAAATCAGGATAACGGGCATGTCCAATTCGCTTATTTTCATTTCCTCACGGATGAACCTTGTCGTTTTAAGCCCGTCAATTCCCGGCATAAGCATATCCATGAACAGAAGATTGTACTTTTCTGCCTTTAGTAATTCCAGGGCTTCCATGCCATTTTCTGCGAGCTTGCAGCCAACATTCCATCTTTCAAATATCTTTTTGAAAAGCAGTCGATTGTATTCTTCATCATCAACAACAAGGATTTTCATTCCAGCAATTTCTTCAGGTATTGTCACAGGACGGCTTATCTCTTTCTTTATTTGTTTTTCGTCGCCCGTAAGGAAAGGAATAAGGCATACAATTGTCGTCCCCCTGTTCTTTTTGCTTGTCAGGTCCATAGTGCCTTTTTGCAGCTCCACCAGTTTTCTAACTATTGACAGTCCCAGTCCCGTCCCTCCGTATTTTCTGGTCGTACTCATCTCTGCCTGGGTGAAATCTTCAAATACGGCGTTAATCCTCGACTCATCAATACCGATACCTGTGTCAGAGACCTCCATTATAAGTTCAACTTCTTCAGCTGACCTCTTGTTAGTGCTTACAGTATAATGAACACTTCCGTTTTTTGTGAATTTTATTGAATTGCTGATGAGGTTTATCAATATCTGTTTGAGCCTGTATGGGTCGCCAAGGAGTACCGGCGGAGTATCTGGACTTAAATAATAGCTCAGGCTTGTGTTATTCTGCTTTGCAAGCTTTTCAAACATTGAAAATATATCAGCCAGTATCAGAGCTATGCTGAAATGTACTTTTTCGAGTACAAGTTTGTTGCTCTGCAGTTTGGAAAAATCGAGTATATCATCAATTATCTTAAGCAAATGATCTGATGATGATTTAATGATCTTAAGCGAATTGACAGCGTTATTATCTGTCGATTCATGCAGGAGTTGTTCGGTAAATCCTGAAATTGCTGTAACCGGGGTCCGTATCTCATGACTCATATTTGCCATGAACATCTCTTTTGTCCTTGCCAGATTTTCAGCCTCATTCTTTGAGTTTTCAAGTGCGATCTGATATGCGTAGGCATTCCGTGAATACCTTATTATGATGAAAATTATAAGGACTGCCAGTAATCCACCCGATATTGCAAGCAAAATAAGCCACCGGTATGTTTTGTCTGCAATCTCGCCGGCAGCTTTAGCTTTTGCCTGGATGTTTTCATTTATCTCATTCTCCATTTTGGTGATCAGGTCGTAGAATTTCGCCGATATTTCACTACTGTTTTTAGCAAGCTGCAATTCCCTTACTGCCAGTTCGTCCCTTTTTGCCTGGTTCTGTTCCACAATATCATTCAGATCAGCCGCGATTTCCCTCTCGACAGAGGAAGTATCAGTACTCCGGCTGAAAACCCTTTTCAGGATACCCTGTTTTTTAGGAGTCCCTGATACTGAATCTAACTGTTCGGATAGCTGCGTGAGATTCCCTATTACATTGTCATCTTTATAAAGAACGAGTAATTTATTCCATATCAGTATATTCTCTTCGATAAGATTGCTTATTGTATCGGTTTGTGCCAGCAAAACCGTGTCATTATTGCATTCAGTTCTTAACCTGTTTACCTTTTCATCAATACTTGAAATGAAGTTATAATACGGCTTAATGTCTTTCGGATTTTTAGTGATTGTATAGATCCTTACACTGTTTCCTGCTTTTTCAATACCTGTTGATATTTCTCGGATGCTCAGCAGCCTGAGTTCAGGATTAGTATCTATCCTGATAGATGATACAATTGATGAAAGATTCCGGTAAAGCAGGTAACAGGTCGCCGTCAGCAGGATAACTGCCATGATCATTAAAAATCCAATCTTGAGCTGAATTGAATTTTTCTTCAGGTGTTTATTGTCAGGACCACTCATTGATCCAAAGATACAGAATATTTATTTTCAATATATTGCTGAAGGTAAAGGCCGCAGAGCGCCGGAGCAAACTTGTCCTTCACAACAAAATAATCAAAAGGGATCAAATCACTTTTTTCTTTGATAGT
>JBGPAF010000220.1:0-4123 GCA_041480535.1 Bacteroidia bacterium | reverse complement strand
TAAAGAACAACATCGAAGATCCGAAGAATACAATCTTGATCGTCGGCTATCAGGCGGAGGGAACACTGGGGCGGCGAATCGTCGATGGCGCGACGGAGATCAAGATCTTTGGTGATCTTTACAAGCTCAATGCGGAAGTGGTGCAACTCGACTCGTTTTCGGCGCACGCCGACGAAAATGACCTTGTGGAATTTGCTAAAAAGTTTGCTATTAAAAATCATAAAACATAACTCACTGCATGTTATTAAAATTATAATCTGTACCAATGAAGATCACAAATGTTAAGGCCATTATGCTTAAGTTGCCCGAAATTTCTTCGGCAGCCGATGGCACTCAGGACGATTTAATCATAATAGTGGAAACCGATGAGGGAATTACCGGCTATGGTGAAGTAGACACTGCTCCATCCGTTGGGAAAGCTATTGTTGATGCGTACATGTCGCATGGGACCTGTTATGGTTTAAGAGAAGTTGTAGTCGGGGCCGATCCGTTTGATTACGAACAGATATGGAATGATATGTGGGCGAAAACTTACTACTATGGTCGCAGTGGCCCTGTAATTCACGCAATGAGCGGTATTGACATGGCTATCTGGGATATTATGGGAAAAGCCACAGGAAAGCCGGTACATAAACTGCTGGGCGGAAGTTATGCAGACAGGGTTCGTCCATATGCAAGTGCACTGATGCCAGACAATCCTGAGGAAGTAAAAAGTATGGTCGAGAAATATTCTGCCTTAGGCTATACAGCTGCAAAATTTGGATGGGGCCCGTTGGGATATGATGTCAATTTTGATCTGCAGCTCATCGAAATGGCCAGGAAAACCGCCGGTGACCATATGGAAATTATGATTGATATTGGTAAGAGATATAAACTGAAACAGGCTATGTATGTTGCAAAGGCGCTTGAACAGATGAACATATACTGGTTGGAAGAACCGCTCCCTGCCGAGGATTATACAGGGTATAGAAGACTGACAGAATCTACCACAGTGCGCATAGCCACTGGTGAAGAAGAAAGCGGGAGGCTGGCTTTTGCCAGGTTGATAAGTGAGTCGCATGTTGATATTATACAGCCAGATATTTCCCGTTGCGGTGGCCTTACAGAAGCAAAGAAAATAGCTTCAATGGCAGCTGATAACAATATAATGATGGTTCCGCATGCCTTTAAAACGGGCATCCTGGTAGCAGCCACTATTCACCTGATAGCAGCAATGCCTCATGTACCATTTCTGGAATTTTCTGTAACCGGGTCTGCGATCAGGAAAGAATTACTTGTTAAACCGTTTGTACAGAAAGATGGCTTTGTTGAGGTCCCGGCAGCTCCGGGGCTTGGTATTGAATTAAATCCGGATGTGATACGAAAATTTGGAGTAAATATCAATTAAATAATTTGATGGCATATAGAATTGAACGGCTTGATAAAATAATTAAATCAAAAGATATTGATGCTTTTTTATTTACATCTTCAATATCAATCAAATATTTATGCGGCTATTTCTATAATTTTGAAATAGGGTCATCACCCTTTCACTTTATTCCGGCAGCTTTATTTGTCGTTCCTTCGAAAATTACTTCTTTGGTTATTGCCGATAACGAAACAGATCAGCTCGCTGGTCTTGATGCCCGTGTTTCGATAAAACAGTATGCCAGCTATGTTTATGATAAACCATTGGATTTTTTATCTCAATTTCTTATTAGAATTCACGAACTTATTAAAGATACCGGCATGCGCAAGGCACGAATAGGCATAGAGGCTAATTCACTGCCTCATTCTCTTGCGGAATCATTCTTATCAGCATTTCCGGAGATTAAATTTATAGATATATCCGATGATTTAGTTCTTCTCAGAATGATTAAGGATAGCGAAGAGCTTGCCCTTATTAATGCTGCAGCACATTTATGCGATATTGGCCAGGAAGCGGTGTTCAAATACGCGAAGCCCGGGATGACTGAACTTGAACTATTTACACTGGTCCGGGGTGACATGGATGCAGTAGCCGGCAAACGCGTTCCAATGATGGCCGATATGGTCTGCGGCGCGCGTACGTTTGAAGGCGGAGGAAATCCTTCGGATAAGAGAATTATATCGGGAGATTTAATACTGTCTGATTTAACCCCTTGTTTAAACGGCTATTGGGGCGATACCTGCAATACTGTTGTGACAGGCAAACCGACTAACTCCCAGATTGAACATTATAATCTTGTAAAGGAAGCTCTTGATTCAGGTGTCAATACCGTTAAACCAGGAATTCGAGCCAGTGCTGTCGATCAGTCAATGCGGGAACATCTTTCATCTGCAGGTGGATATAAGCATCACAGCGGACATGGGGTAGGGCTTGCCTATCATGAGGAGCCCCGTATTGTTCCATACAATGATACAGAGTTAGTTCCAAATATGGTAATTGCCCTTGAACCCGCAATTTATCAAAATGGTTATGGTATACGTCTTGAACATCTTGTAGTTGTAACCCTGGAAGGATGTAAGATTTTATCTGAGTTTAAACATCGTTTTGAAAGGGAGTAGTTTCTAAACCTTCAATTGTTGCAGATTAACATGATGGAAAAAGTAAACTTTGAAGGCTGGCCAAACTGTATCAGGCTGACCAATAATAATATTGAACTAATAGTAACAACGGACGTTGGTCCCCGGATAATCCGGTGCGGTTTTATAAACAAACAGAATTTACTGTATGTTTCGGATCTGGAAAAAGGCAAAACGGGTGGAAGCCAATGGCATATCTATGGTGGTCACCGTCTTTGGCACGCACCTGAGGTAACGCCCAGAACTTATTTCCCTGATAATAACCCCGTAGAATATACATGGAATGGAAAAACACTGAAACTAAGACAATCTGTTGAAAGCACTACCGGAATTATTAAAGAAATGGATATTTCTCTGGATACTGAATGGAATCATGTTAATATTATTCACCGCCTGATCAATAAAAACCTCTGGACCATAGAAACATCACCATGGGCAATCACGGCTCATGCAGGCGGCGGCAGAGCAATCCTGCCCCAGGAAAACTATATAGATCCTGGAGAATACCTTTTGCCTGCGCGTCCCGTTGTTCTATGGTATTATACTCAAATGAACGATCAACGTTGGATCTGGGGAAATAAATACATCCAGCTAAAACATGACAGTGTAATTAAGTCGGAGCAAAAGATAGGAATTTTAAACAAGCAGGGGTGGGCTGCCTATTATCGCGACGGGATCCTGATGATCAAACATTTTGAATTTGACCCTGAAGCCCTCTACCCTGATTATGGATGCAATAATGAAGTATATGTAAATGAGCATTTACTTGAAATTGAAACACTGGGTCCGATTACTAAACTTACTCCCGATAGTTCCGCCGAACATACTGAGGACTGGTTTATTACAAACCTGGAGAGCACTGTGAGGGTTGATAGTGAGAGCTCTATTGAAAATGATATTTTGCCTGTAATTTATACGTTCATTTGTTAAGGCTTACATGAACTTTATGGTCGTGAATGAAAAAACAACTTCTCCTTGCAATTCAATCATAAAAATGCATGAAATGTCCGAAATATTGTTAAAACTCCGTAATTGAAGAATATATAATCTTTCCGCCCAAAATAGTCAAAACAGATTCAATGTCTTTGATCTTATCGACCGGGCAGTTGAGAATGTCGTCAGTAAGGATTGCCATATCAGCCAGTTTACCTGGTTCAATAGATCCTTTTATTGATTCTTCAAACGAAGCATAGGCATTATTTATAGTATATATTTTCAAGGCTTGTTCTCTTGTAATTGCTTCTGAAGGGCCAATAACTGAACCACGTTCAGTTTTTCTGGTCACCATCGTCCACATAGCCAGAAATGGATTGTAAGGATTTATGGAGGTGTTAGCATCCCATTTTACCATGTGGTCTGATCCTCCGTTGATCATAACACCTGCATCAAGCATTGACTTGTATGGATGAAAAGTTCTAATCCTTTCTTTTCCAAGGATAGATTCCATAGCATCGGCATCTTTGTAGAACCAGGCAGGTTGCATATTGGCATATACTCCAAGTTTTCTCATCAGTTTTATTGCATCTTTACTGAAAAAATTACCATGAATAATCGAAAACCTCTTATCCTTAATGGATTT
>JBGPAF010000219.1:0-4132 GCA_041480535.1 Bacteroidia bacterium | reverse complement strand
CAAGAGGTTCGTCATCGATAGCAATAGTATTTATCATTATTCGGGTTTAATAGTCAGAAATACCTCAAATGCATTTCCCGATTTATCAATCATTAATTCATGACGGCCCGGGAAAAGCAGATTAAGTCTTTTACCTGCATTTTCAAGACCTATACCCGAATGTCCGTATGGATCTTCTTCTTTTGTCCTTATCAGGCTGTTAACACACCTGAAAGATATTGATTCCACGGTTACCGCCATATTAATATCAATAAAAGACTTCTCGCGGTAGCTTATTCCATGTTTGAAAGCATTTTCGATGAAAGGGATAAATAACAGAGGAGGAATGTTTTTGTCTTCGTATTTTTTAGGAAAGGAGACTGAAAGTTCGACCTTATCATTCACCCTTAATTTCATAAGATCGATATAATTATTCATAAAATCAATCTCATTGCTTAACCTGGTATCTCCCTGTTCCGACTCATAGAGGAGATACCTCATAAGTTTTGACAATTTCAAAACTGCTTTTTGAGAATCTTCAGCATTAATGCCAATAAGCGAATAGATATTATTAAGGGTATTGAAGAAAAAATGCGGGCTGATCTGGTTTTTCAGGAGTGCAAGCTCTGCATTAAGCTTTGCCTTTTCCATCTCTTCCTGCATTTTTCCAATTTTTGACTGACGTTCAAGCACCCTGAGACCCAGTGAAAGAAATACCATAAAAAGTGAAGATGATATGTACCCCAAGGTATGGGCATAAGGCACAGCTGTAATGATCCAGGGTCTCCTTAGAGGCGGTAGTTGTATCCGGCCCTGTTTATCAACGGGTGGCCTGTTAACCTGTTCTGAGTTGCCATTTTTAGATATATAACTATAAATCTGTTTGTTGGCGAAGTCAGATATGAAATAAAAGAAGAAAACAAGAGCCAGTATAGCAATATAATACCTATACCTTTTTTTCTGAAAGAAAAGCACTGGTATAAGGAACAGGTAATTTGTGTAAAAAATTAAGGCATTTATTGCCGCGAAGGTGTAATAGGTAACCAGGAAATTATTTCCCATCCGGAACCTTATCGCGGAGTAAATTGGTAAACCCAGAATAACAGCCCAAGCCAGGATGTGGAGTATAATCCTGGTGGATTTTCCCTTTGTCTCTTTCCTCATTGTTTCTTTAACAAACAAATTTCATTACAAATTTAAGTATTCAGAACTATCCACTGTTGAAAATGATCTTTTATTCATACCTCAGTGCATCTATCGGGTTGAGGTTGGCCGCTTTCCTTGCAGGATACCAGCCAAAGAAGACCCCGATAACAAAACAGACGGCGAAAGCAAGGACAATAGATTGCGTAGTGATCACCACATAGTTGTGCATCAATGTTCCGGCAACCTGTGCAATAAGGTATCCGAATAACACCCCGATTGCGCCGCCAAATATACTCAGGAGCATCGATTCGACAAGGAATTGTTTCAGGATGTCTGCGCCACGGCCTCCTATTGACATCCTTAGCCCGATCTCCCTCGTTCGTTCAGTCACCGAAACAAACATGATATTCATGATCCCTATTCCGCCTACCAATAATGAAATTGCTGCTATTGCGCCAAGCAGATAGGTCATAGTATCACTTATGGATGAGACAGTTTTAATAAGTTCGGATTGTGACATTGCCGCGAAATTGTTTTCTTCTGATTCTTTTATTTTATGAGTACGATGAAGTATCTCTTCCGTTTCTCTGATGGCGGCCGCGCTTTTTTCCGTGCTGATGGCCGAGGCATAGATGCCGTTTATATAATCAATTGCTGCAAGCCTTCGTTGGACAGTTGTGTAAGGTGCAATGATACAGTCATCAAGGTCAATGCCCATAGCATTATCTCCTTTTTTTTTCAGCACTCCAATAACCTGGAAAGGGACTTTCTTAATACGTATGTTCGTTCCTACAGGATCAGCACCTTCTCCAAAAAGTTTATTAGCAGCTGTCTGTCCAAGAAGACAAACTTTCGACATACTCCTTATTTCACCGGAATTAAATAATCGACCGCTCTTTATCCCGAGCTTCCTTATTGTGAAATATTCCTCGCTGACACCATGAATTGTGGTCTGGGTATTCTCATTACCATAGATCACCTCCACGTTGACACGAACTTCAGGTGATACCGAGGTAAGATTTACTGCTTCATTTCTCAGCGATTCAACATCACTGTATTTCATAGAAAGTAAACTTTTAGCGCCAATGTTGAGCCCTCCATTCGTGATGGGCATAATTATTATCATATTGGTGCCCATCGACGACATTTTTTCCCTTATGCTTTGCTTCGAGCCTTCACCAATAGCAAGCATGGCGATTACCGATGCCACACCGATCACTATCCCTAGCATGGTAAGAATGGCGCGAAGCTTATTCCTGATCAGCGCTCTGACTGCTATTTTGAATAAATTTGAGTAGTTCATTGTCTGGAATTTTTAAATATTCTCAAGCTCTTCAACAGGTTCCACGGGTAACGTTTTAAGGATCTCCTTTGCATTGGATCTTTCAGTTACCTGGAATTCGCGAACGATCTTTCCGTCGCGGAAAATAATATTCCGCGATGCAAATTTTGCTATATCCGGCTCATGAGTCACGAATACTATCGTTTTGCCTTTCTCATTAAGCTCCTGGAATACTCCCATAATCTCGACCGAAGTTCTTGTGTCGAGATTACCGGTAGGTTCGTCCGCAAGGATAAGAACGGGATTATTCACCAGCGACCTGGCTATTGCCACACGTTGCTGCTGACCTCCCGAAAGCTGATTCGGCATGTGGTGCATCCGACCGGACAATCCGACTGTTTCAAGTGCATTGAGCGCTGATTTTTTGCGCTCCCGCGATTTCACCTTTGAATTGTAAAAAAGCGGAAGCTCTACATTTTCGAGGGCGGTGGTCCTTGCCAGGAGGTTGTACGACTGAAAAACAAAACCAAGCTTCATATTCCTCAGCCGGGCAAGCTCATCCTTGTTCATTGTTTTTATATCCACACCATCGAGAAAATAATCGCCTGAAGTCGGTTTGTCGAGGCATCCGAGAATATTGAGCATTGTTGATTTTCCCGATCCTGATGCCCCCATGATTGCCACGAACTCGCCTTCCTGTATCTTAAGATCGACTCCTCTCAGGGCATGTACAGTTACTTCTCCAACGTGGTAGTCTTTCCTGAGATTCTTTATTTCTATTATCGTATTATTCATCTGTTTATTTTTATTTTTTAATCATGAATGTCCCCCTGGCCCCTCATCCTCCCTGCGGACCAATACCCGGGAATGGTGCCCTTGGCCCCTCATCCCGTGTCGTTGCTGCTTTCTTAGAACCACCAGTCATTGAAATAATAACTTCGTCTCCCTCGTTTAACCCTGACACTATTTCAACATTTGATCCGTTCTCTATTCCAATGGTCACCGGGACAGGCCTGACGCCGCTTTTTTCATCCTTCATCCATACCATTTTGGTTCCTTCTGGCATTACTGGTAAAGAACCCGTTGAAGGAAGACTTGCAGGCACAGCGCTTGCATTAGCTCCCTGGGCTGCAGAAGGCATACCTGATGCTCCTGCTGATGCACCTGCCGGCATGCCCGTTTGTCCCGATTTTTTCATCATCTTCATCATATATTCAGTATCAGGAGTAAAACGCATTGCTTTACCTGAAAGAACAAGAGTATTCTGTTTCTCCTGTATATAAATTGTAGTGCTTGCAGTCATCCCGGGCATAAGTTTTTTATCGGGATTAGGAGCATTCAGTATAACAACATAGGTGACCACATTATTTGTTGTTACAGGCTGTAACCTTACCTGCGACACAGAACCTTCAAATTTAAGCTCGGGATAGGCGTCAACAGTAAATTCAACACGTTGTCCCTTTAATATCTTTCCGATATCAGCCTCATCAACGCTTGTCTGGACCTCCATTTGTGTCAAATCATTAACAATGGTAAACAGAGTAATTATAACAGGTTTTTAAACGTTAAGTATTATACAGCAAAAACAGAGGGTAATCCAGAAAAATGTTGAAGTCCTGTATTCCAGTAGCGGTAAACCTCACGCCGAGGCGTTTCTTTAGTCCGCGCCCGACCGGGAGGAGACCTCTTCCCGGATGCGCGTGGCGGAAATGATGCCCTTGATTT
>JBGPAF010000218.1:0-4140 GCA_041480535.1 Bacteroidia bacterium | reverse complement strand
ACCTTTTCTCCTTAGGAAGTTTTTGATCGCCGACAATCCTGTTCGACCAGTCATTGGCAACTTCAATAACCAGCGTGTTCCTGCCTGGCATTAAACTTTTAGTTATATCAAGCCTGAAGGGTGGCTTCCATAGAATTCCTAAATGATTGCCGTTCAGATATACATCAGCAATCATTTTCACCTTTCCCAGGTCAAGATACAGAATGTTATCTGAGTTTAATATATCTCCCTGAATGTCAAATACTTTCCGGTAAGTTGCAATGCCGGAAAAATATTTAATACCATCATCTTTGTGCGCTGTCCATGAAATTAACTCAGGTAATACAGCAGACGAGGGAGCACCCAATCCGGCAGGAAAATTAATATCCCAGGAGCCTGAAAGTACTATTGGAGAAGGAATGTCTGAGACCGTGAAATTGAATGTTGTGTCCGAAACAATATGCTTCCGGTCAGATTTTTCCCTGAATACCACAAATACAGAGCCTGCAGGAGGAAGCTGAAGAAATACGTTGGTCGTCTGGCCGCTATTTTTATAAACAGGAGCTTTCAGAATACTTCCTGTTTCAGGGATCCATAATTCGGGTATTTTATTCTTAATACGAAACTCGCATTCTGCCTCTGCCCAATGCATATTTTTATTGCTGATAAAATATATATCTTCCTGGTCGGTGCTCCGGTGTATAAAGTCCAGGTCGGTACTGTCGTACTTACTTGTGTATGTAAAATCAGGTCCAATACCTCGTTCCTCAAGAATTTGCTTCAGGCTTTTTCCCCAGATGACTTTCCCTTTCCCGTAATTATTTTCCTTAATATCTTTCCCGTTGCAGGGCCCCCAGAGTTTATCCGCCATTAATTTAACTTTTTCATCAAGGTGGGGATAGTCAGTTAATCCATTAGATCTGGTTGGTTTGGGCCCTACAACAGTAGCGCCATCTTTCACCAGGTTCATTATTTTTTCAAGCACCTGTGGATTAGCGTCCTGCCTGTCGGGTAATACAAGGAGCTCATAACTCATGCCATCGGGCAAAACAATTTTCCCGTTTTTTACATTCATCCGGGATAATATGACCTCAGAATTGGCGACATCATAATCAAAGCCTTTTCCCAGTGATGGATCAATGTGTTTTGGTCTTACAAAGTTGGGAGCCTGATCGCCATAATAGTAGCAGACATCACCGATGTATTTCCCTTGTTGCAACAGATAACAGCTGCGTGCCAGATAATCTATAAACGGTTTTATCTTTGGCCACCAGACACGGTTTGGGTTCATATGAGTACCGGCATGGTACACCCAGCCAGGTTTACCCCCTTCAGGAGGGTTATGAGTTCCTGTATGGAAAGTAAAGAGATTAAGTCCTTCACACATAGCCTTGTCAGCCAATAGCTTCAGATCAAAAGGGCCTTCCTGCCATTGTTGCCAGCTGGTAAAAGACTCACCATCAACAACTGATTTACCATATATATGAGATGCACAGGCTATTTCCTTGACCAGCCAAAGGATATCCTCCCCATCTTTATCATAATAATGATGCTTGTTCCAAAATTCGCCTCTTGGAATATCCAAAGCTCCCAATGCTCTGAGCGCTTCAAACGGGCAATTGTGAAGCGGCTGACCAGGACCTCCGGCTTCACTGCACAGTTTCAGCCCATATTTATTAAGCAGGTTTCGTGCTTTAATATAATGTCCTTCAATAATAAGATCTGACATCGTCATGTTAAAATCAAACACGAAACGATCCGAAATTTCTCTATTTTCAACTGTGATCCCGTATAATACCGGCAGAAATGGAGTCATGTCATAGCCCCGCCGTTTTTGAAATTCCTCAGTCATTTCAGGCGTCCAAACTAATCCCTGCAGTTCGTAACTGCAAAGATACATGAACTTTAAAGCGCTAGTGCGGAAATCGCCCAGTTCTCCCTGCAATCTGTCAATGATATATTGAAAATGCATCTCTGTTGCTTTCGGATTGAAATGGTCAATATTGTATCCGCTTGATTTTGGACTGGGAAGGACCAGTTTCTGGCCTGAATTAGAGCAGACCAATCGCATAATTATCCATTTTCCCGAAGGAACTTTCCAAATCAGTTTGCCATTGCTGTCCATCTTCGAAGTAAGATCCACAACACTTGATTTCTGTGGTATAGAATTTCCTGAAGAAGCATTTGGGAAAGCAATTGTGGCAATGTTTTTATAATACTGAGGAAAGCCGTCAGCTTTTTTTGGAGTTTGTTCAGAAACCTCAGGAAATGGCAAAATCCCGGAATATTCCGAAGGCCCTTCCACAACAATTTCTGATTTATAAAGCAACATTGCCGCATATTCAGGCGTTACCCAGTCTCCCCCGGCATTCCAGCTGCTTGAGGCTACCAACCCCAGTTCGAGACCAACTCTTTTTGCTTCATTTACAGCATATACTATGGCATCAACAGATTCCTTACCAAGGAACTTATTGCCTTCCGGAACAACTTTGTCCGGATCCACTGCTCCTATATCGAATATATCCAGACCGGCAAAACCTTTGTCTTTATACTCTTCCAGTTCATAGGTCAACCTTGGAAGGTTCACATTACCGTTGATCCATGCCCAGTATGCCCGGGGGCGGGCCTTCATAGGAGGATTTTTAAAACCATCTTCCAGGTTTTCTGCATCTGTAGGTGCAGTGGCTGTTGATTTTTTTGGGTTACAGGAATAAATAGCAAGGATAATTCCAAGAAAAATCAGGAATTGAATTTTATTGACATAAGGAATTTTCATTATTCCGGGAATAATAATATCACATAGTACTTATACAGATTATTAAAAGTGCAGATATAATGCTATAATTCGTTGATCATTTCAAGGAGATTTTTGATCAGGATTTCTTCAGCTCCTTTCCTGGCACTTGTTGAATTTACTTCATACCCGCCGGTGGGGATATATTTATCCTGTGAGCCAACTGTCCCTTCTTTTGGAAATGCATCGTCTGATACCAGGTATCCACTGCTTCCGTTGCAATGAGTTATCATGAAAGTATTAGAATATGGTGATTGATTTCTCATTTTTACACTTATCTGATTAAACAGTTCACCTGAAACCCCGGTAAATACTATGCTTCCTATTTTAATTGCGGAAAGACGAATCCGTAGAGAATCATTTTCTTTACTATCAGGCTGAAGATATTTTCCAGTTTCTTTCTCTTTCGAAGGCACTGATATCACACGCTGCAATGCTGTTATTTTTCCAAAAGTAAATGACTCTATCCCTTTGGCAACACTCAGTGATTCTTTACCCAGATCTTCTCCAATCGCATCTTTTCCATATGCATATGAGTTATTCTTTTCAAAATCAATATGCGGGCCATATATTGGGTTAATGTCCCCTGAAGCTCCAACAATAACAGGTGCAATAATTTTCCCGTTTGATCCCTCTTCTATGTACCTCGAAGCAGCACCTGGCCAGTCACCTGTAATTAGATAATTATCAGGTCCAAGAACTACCCCGTGACAAGGCCAGTTCATTATAATTGCCAAAGGATTTCCTGATTTATCATCGATGCTGATTACGCCAACTTCATGATCGCAGGGGGCATAAGGATTCTGGCCAAGTTCAATCTCCCCT
This sequence comes from Bacteroidia bacterium, assembly GCA_041480535.1. Taxonomy (GTDB): domain Bacteria; phylum Bacteroidota; class Bacteroidia; order Bacteroidales; family VadinHA17; genus LD21. The sequence continues at coordinate 542 of JBGPAF010000218.1, read as the reverse complement.
TTCCCATCTGGAGCCCTCCTGTTGATATTCATTCTGCACTCTCCTTTGGCGGAACCGATACTAACCGGAACCTGGTTGTTTATTGCCTCTTTTGTAGCAATTAAAATTTTATTTTTTAATACTTCAACGTAAGCATTTACCTGTGCAGAAGAATCTTCATCATACACTTTGGTAACTGGACCACCGTGATTATGGACAGCCGCCAGAAGTACAAATTCTTTTCTTATTCCTGTCTCCCTGGTTATCCGTTTGGTGGTTTCGTCCCAAAAAGAGTTTGAGAAGCCTATCACATCCGCACTTATCAATACCGCCTTATTTACTCCGTCACTGAATACAATCACCCTGGCAAACAAATCATCGTGAATTCCTTTAAATGGAGCTGTTCTTCCTCCATATCCGCTCATAGGAATCGGAATTTCGGGTGTAATCTTTACTTTAGATACACCGGCTGTAAAAGAATTCTTTGGTGCAGATACAGCATCACAATTAACAGAAAAATATAACAGCGCTGTAATTATAATACATTTTGATAAAAACTCTGT
>JBGPAF010000217.1:0-4149 GCA_041480535.1 Bacteroidia bacterium | reverse complement strand
TTAACTCTTTGTTACTCAGGTGAGTAAGTTTTAGCGTTTCAATAAAAAGATCAGCCAGGTGCCTGTAGAATTTTCTCCCAATAAGTGCGATCTCCTTTTCTGATTTCTCAGGAAATGAATTCCTGAGATTCTCAGCGACCACTTTTCTCCGATAAGACGGGAAATAATAAAGGATGAGGAAAAGTATATCAGAAGAAATGTATAAAACTTTCAGTGGTAACAGGGTTATAATCCAGTTTACACCATAGAAAATATAGAATCCGATAGTCCCCATTAAATCATCTTGAATTATCTTTCATAAAATTACCGATGATTTCGAGTATCTCATAATAAATAAGCGAGTTGGATGCAATTGTTTCATCTCCTGAAAGGCCGGTCATATTACCTGAGAAATCGCTGAATCTCCCTCCGGCTTCTCTTACAAGAATCATTCCAGCGGCTATGTCCCATATTTTCAGATCATATTCAAAGAAAAGGTCAAACCTGCCGCATGCAACATAAGCCAGGTCGATCGAGGCGGAACCGAGTCTCCTTACGCCATGCGTGTTTTTGACAAGATAAGTCAGGAGATCCATATAACGGGTAAGCCTGTCGAACAGATTATACGGAAAACCAGTGGCAGCCAGCGATCCGGATAGTTTGGGAGTGGCCGATACATGAATTCTTTTACCATTAAGCCATGCACCGCCGTTTTTCCAGGCAGTAAATGTCTCATTTCCACCGACTTCATGCACAACACCGGCGATAATTTCATCGTCTTCCATAAGTCCTATACTGATTGCATAAGGTCGCACGCCATGCAGGAAATTGGTGGTGCCGTCGAGAGGATCGATAATCCAGTTGTATCTTAATCCTTTTTTTACTGTTGTCCCCTCTTCTGCAATAAATCCAGCCTCAGGAATGAGAGGAGCAAGCTTTTCAATCAGCATTTTCTCCGATCCTTTGTCAACAAAGGTTACGAAGTTGTTTAATCCTTTCGACTCGGTGTCATTAATATTAAAAGTAATGGATTCCTTTATTATGAATTCAGCTGCTTTTCTTGCGGCGCCTTCAATTTCAGCACAAAGAGATTTAAGATTTATCATCGTTTAATTAGTTAATTCTACTGTCATTCTCCCTGATGCGGAAATACCAGTCAGTCTGACCTTTTTTACATTTCCTGCGAAGCTTGCATCCCAGGGATATTCAGATTTGAGGTAATTTCCGGTAAAGCCTGTGATCATTCCGTCACTCCTGGTATGCTCAAATAATACTTCTGCAGTCTGGCCGATATTCTGTCTGCAAAATTCGAGATGCTTTTCTGCCGACAGAGATAGTAATTTTTTGCTTCTGTTTTCCCTTGTCCTGAACGGGATTTTACCTGTCATTTTTTCAGCAGGAGTGCCGGGACGTTCTGAAAAGTTAAAAACGTGAAGATAAGATAGCGGCATCTCTTTGAGAAAGCAAAAGGTGTCTTCAAAATCAGAGTCCGATTCTCCAGGAAAACCCACTATCACATCGGCTCCGATGCCGGCTAAAGGTATCTCTTTCCTGATCAACCTGATCCTTTCCTCAAAAAGATCACTTTTATATCTCCTTTTCATTAACCGGAGTATTTTGTCAGATCCGCTCTGCAGGGGAATATGAAAATGCGGAAGTATTTTTTTTGAATCTGTAGTAAAGCTTATTATCTCTTCGGTAAGCAGATTCGGCTCAATAGAAGAAATCCTGAATCTTTCGATTCCATTAACCTTAACCAGCTCCCTGAGTAATGAAATAAAAGATTCCCCCGTAGATTTACCGAAATCACCTGTATTGACACCGGTAAGAACTATTTCCTTTATCCCTTTCAGAGCAATTTTTTCAGCCTCAGTTACAAGTGACCTTACATCCTGGTTTCTGCTATGGCCCCTTGCAATTGGAACTGTGCAGTAAGAACACCGGTAATCGCATCCATCCTGAACCTTAAGGAAAGAACGCGTTCTGTCGCCTAATGAAAAAGAGGGGTAGAATTTACCGGGATCTGAAAGTTCGCAGGAATGGATTTCAGCATTATTTTTCTTGACTGTCTTATCAAGATATTTTGCTGCATCAAATTTCTCATTTGTTCCCAGGACAATATCGACACCGGGAATTGATGAGATCTCTTTAGGATTAAGTTGGGCATAACATCCCACAACAACTATAACAGCTTCAGGCGACTGGTTAATAAATTTTTTAACTGTCTGCCGGCATTTCCTGTCAGCAGTATCGGTAACCGAACATGTATTAATAACATAAATATCGGCTTTTGATCCAGAATGGACCTTTTCAAACTTATCCTCCGGAAATGATCTTGAAATTGTTGATGTTTCAGCAAAGTTTAATTTACATCCAAGAGTATGAAATGCTACTTTTTTCTTAGTGAATTCCATGATTTAAAAGCTGGTGTGATAGCAGGACGCCGGACAGATAATTACTTGCGTTTTTCCTGAGGCAGCTTTGTAATAAAAACATTTTTAAATTCAACATCCTTTCCTTCACTCTGAAGGCAGATATGCCCTTTAGTGGCCGAGACTCCCGTACCTTTGTTCTGAAGCACTCCGTTAACATATACTTCTATTGTATTTGACTTACAGGTAACTTCCATAGTATTCCATTCTCCTGTTGGTTTCTCTGATGAAGAAGCCATTTTCTTTACTACCCTTGAATTATTTTTTTGCTCATTCATACTTGAGCCGCTCATACAGATGAAATCTCCTGCATTACCTGCTCCAAGCTGACATTCAAATGACTTTATCCAGATAGTATCCGGAAGCTGGGCGTGAATAAATAAGCCGCTGTTTGATGCCTCAACCGGCCATCTGTACTCCAGGTGTAGTTTGTATTCAGAATATGAATCTTTTGTTCTCATATATCCGAACGGATTACCTGTAATATGGATCACTCCGTTCTGAACAGTAAAAACAGTTGCCGGGTCGACAGCGGGATCTTTGAGTTGAAAAACCCAGTTGGAAAGGTCCTGGCCGTTAAAAAGCTGGATATTTGCCACTTTCTCATTTCTGCGGCTGTTCTTTATTTTAGCATTTTTCTGTCTTGCCTGCCCGTAAATACCTGATGATGCTCCTGTAAGTATTACCAGAGCAAATATCAAGAACCTCATTGATTTAGTTTTCATGGTTTTTATATTCTAATTTATGACTTGGTTATAAATATATGCTAAAGCAGTTTGCTGGCCAGTTCAGCAAGGAAGCTGCGTTCTCCTTTAACAAGGTTAACATGTGCAAAAATATCCTGATCCTTCATTTTGTCTGAAAGATAGCTGAGACCGTTTGAGGCTGTATCAAGGTAGGGTGAATCAATCTGTTCAATGTCACCTGTAAATACCATTTTTGTGCCTTCCCCAGCCCTTGTTATAATTGTTTTTATCTCATGGGGTGTAAGGTTCTGAGCTTCATCCACTATGAAAAAAATACTCGAAAGGCTCCGCCCTCTGATGTAGGCCAGGGGTGTTATGACCAGTTTCTCTTCTTTCATCATATCATTAATTCTGAGGAATTCAGGGCTCTGGTGACTGAATTTGTGCTTGATAACGGTAAGGTTATCATATAATGGCTGCATGTACGGATCCATCTTTTCCTTTACGTCACCCGGAAGAAATCCAAGGTCCCTGTTTGCCAGTGGAACAATAGGTCTGGCAAGAAAGATTTGTTTATATCTTTTGTATTGCTGAAGAGCGGCTGCAAGTGCAAGCAATGTTTTCCCGGTACCTGCTTTTCCCGTAAGTGAAACCAGCTGTATATCGGGATTAGAAAGGGCTTCCAGAGCAAAAGTCTGTTCCGCATTGCGGGGATCTATGCCATATGTCGTTTGTTTTATCACCCTGCTAAGCAGTTTATTTACAGGATTATAATGTGCAAGGGCGCTGGCGCCGCTGTTTTTCATTATAAAAAACTGGTGTCCTCTCAGGTCCGGTTCAATTTTGAAATCTGCAGCATTGACACCTTCAGGTAACTCATAGAGCTTACTGATAAGTCCATGATCAACGCCTTCCAGTACCTTGATCCCTTTGTAAAGGTCATCGATGTTCGCAACTTTATCGTTCTGGTAATCCTGTGCAATGATACCTAACGATTTTGCCTTCATCCTTAGATTGATATCTTTTGTTATAAGAACAACTGTTTTATCCTT
>JBGPAF010000216.1:0-4149 GCA_041480535.1 Bacteroidia bacterium | reverse complement strand
TCTGTACAGGCCGGTTGCCTACAGTGTTAAGGAAGATACAGGTATTGTCGATTATGATATGATGGAAGAGCTTGCTCTGAAGGAAAGACCAAAGATGATAGTTGGCGGTGCATCAGCTTATTCCCGCGAATGGGACTATGAAAGAATGAGGAAAATTGCCGATTCTGTCGGTGCAATTTTAATGATAGATATGGCGCATCCGGCCGGGCTTATTGCTGCCGGTTTGCTTAAGAATCCCCTGAAATATGCTCATATTGTCACTTCGACGACGCATAAGACACTCAGGGGTCCAAGGGGAGGTATTATATTGATGGGTAAGGATTTTGTCAATCCGTGGGGCATAACAACTCCTAAAGGAGAAGTGAGGATGATGTCATCTCTTCTTAATTCTGCTGTATTCCCTGGAGTTCAGGGTGGTCCTCTGGAACATGTAATCGCTTCAAAAGCAGTCTCTTTTGGCGAAGCTCTTCTTCCTGAATTCAAAACATACCAGATCCAGGTGAAAAAGAATGCTGCAGTGATGGCTGAAGCATTCATCAGTAAAGGGTACAAAGTTATTTCAGGGGGAACCGATAATCACCTGATGCTCATTGATCTCCGTACAAAATTTCCCGAAATATCCGGGAAGAAAGCCGAAAACACACTGGTGCTTTCGCATATTACTGTAAATAAAAATATGGTGCCCTTCGACAGCCGCTCTCCATTTCTGACCTCAGGACTCAGGGTCGGCACACCCGCAATTACAACAAGGGGTCTGAAAGAAGAACATATGGGAGCAATTGTTGACCTTATTGATGAGGTGATCTCAAATATTGAAAATGAAAGTGTTATTAAAAATGTGGGAGAAAATGTTGTGAAAATGATGAAATCATTTCCTCTCTTTTCAATGTAAATTTTATTTATATGTCTCAATAATATCATGCTTTTCTTAGTTATTTAGTATTTTGTAAAAAACCTGATCAATCCATTTTACTGTGGATAAGAAAAAACTGATATATATTGTTGATGATGATCCGGTGATAAATCTGCTGGTTTCAAAACGGCTGATTTTGGAAGGCTTTCTTGCCAGATCTTTCTCATACGGGGAAGATTGTCTGAAGGAGCTGAATGAGGATCCTTACCTTATAATCCTTGATTATTATTTTGTCAGTAACAATAAGGAGGTAATGAACGGGATGGAAGTCTTTAACAGGATCAGGGAATTAAAACCAGATACTCATGTTATAATTCTTTCAGGGCAGGAAAATGGAGAAATTGTTCTTGACCTGGCTCGCAAAGGGATGGAAGCATATGTGATAAAGGATGTCAATCTGATCGATAACCTGCTCAGCTCAGTCAGGGATTTATTTCACTAGGATATTTAATAATTACCTCAGTACAAACTTATAGGTGATTGTTCCCTTCTGTACTGCAGGTGCATCAGATTTAGTTTCAAATCTGGCCTTAAGCGCCGCCTCCTTGGCAACTTTAAGCAGATAATCATCAAGCGTCGTGGAACCAGTAAAACCCGGCCTTGCCTGGATTACTTTTCCGGATCTGTCGACACTTACTTCAACAACAACTTTGCCTTCTCCCTGGTAATCATAATCAGGTTTCGGCAATGACTGGAAACCGCGTCCGCCAAGATCATAGGAGATATTTCCCTGGTTGCCAAGGCCGCTGCCATCACCCCTGTTTTTTGAATCGACTGATCCAGTCGGGACTCCCTGGTTACCTTTTCCTCCTGCTTCACCTTCCCCGGTGGAAGTTGTACCTGCATTTTTTGAATTTGCCAGGGCATCGCGGGTTTTGTTCATTATATCGGCCTGCCTTTTTTGTTCTGCTTCAATTCTCTTCCTCTCCAGTTCTTCCTGCTCTTTCTTCTTTCTTTCAATTTCAATCTGCTCTTTTATTTTCCTGTCAGCTTCCAGCTTTTCAAGCCGTTTCTTTTCAGCTTCAGGATCAACCTTTTTAACCTCCGGAGCCTCCTCATTATTCTGTGTCAGAAGTGCCTCATCCTTCTGAACTTTTGTTGCAGCAGGCGGCGGGGGTGTTGATGCCTCTTTCTGAACGGGCGGAGGAGAAGGTTCAATCATTCCGATCCCTGTTTCATCAGTTCCGAAATTGACAAGTATTCCTTCCTCAAGTTCCGGTGGTTTAGGAGGGGTAAATGCAACCACTATCAACAGGATCAATAAAACAATATGTATTATTGATGTGCCGACGATCCCTTTCTTTCTTTCAGAGGGAATCCTTCTCAGATCGTTATTTGGGCGAGGTTGCAATTATCAATTTATAATTATTAGCCTGTGCAATATTTAAAACAGCCACGACTGTTTCGAAAGGTACGTTTTTATCAGCATGAAGAGAAATATATGTTTCAGGATTAGCTCCCAGTTTCTGCTTCAGGATACTTTCAAGGGCTTCCAGAGTGACAGGTTGCTGCTCTACATAGTATTTTTTGTCTGCTGTTATTGATATAGTAGTCTGTGGTTTAGCAGATGTTTGTATGCTTCCTTTTGGAAGAAGCAGTTTAACAGCTGTAGGATGAACCAGAGTCGACGTAAGCATAAAAAATATAAGGAGGTTAAAAACAACATCTGTCATCCCAACTGAACTGAAGTTCACACTTATCTTATTTCTCTGTGAAATTGCCATTTTAATGTCCTGTTTTTAAAGGTTCATTTAAAATATCCAAAAATTCAGTATTTGTGGCCTCAAGGTTAAAAACCACTCTTTCTACCCTGACTACAAGAGTATTATAAGCAAAATACCCGAGTATACCGACAATAAGACCGGCAACAGTAGTAATAAGCGCTGTGTATATACCATCAGAAAGCAATGATACCTCAATATTGTTACCTGCCTGGGCCATTGCATAGAATGATTGTACCATGCCAATAACAGTACCCAGGAAACCGAGCATCGGTTCAGCACCGGTTATAGTGGCAAGTGTAGGAAATCCCCTTTCGAGCTTGGAAATTTCAAGCTTCCCTACATTTTCAATTGCTGTGCTTATATCCTGAAGGGGCCTTCCCAGCCTTCTTATCCCTTTTTCAATCATGCGTGCCGACGGACTGTCGGTCGATTTACATAGTGCCATAGCAGCATCTACCTTACCGTCACGTATATAATCTTTGATCCTGTTCATGAAATTGGAATCCTCTCTTGTGGCTTTTCTGATCACATAGAACCTTTCAATAAAGATATATGCTGCTACCAGCGACAGCAGAATGATAGGAATCATCACCCATCCTCCCTTGATTGCGAAATCCAGGAGTGTAAGTTTTCCTGCTGCTGCCGGCTGTGTTGCCGCAGGTAACTCCTGCATAATAAATTGTAAAAACCCCATATCTTTTCCTTTTATTAATTAGTTTAAAAACAAGCAATTACCTTCCGTGCTTCTATTTTTCACGGGCGAAGTTATTAAAAAACGGAAAAACAGTATGGTCTATTATTCTGTTTTAATAATATTGTCGAATTATTTATTAACTCCTATTCTGTCACTTTTACTTCGTCCTCTTTTTTCATTTCAGGATTATCTTTTTTCTTTAGGAGATCAGAGAACTTATTAAAGTCCTGCTTAAAGAAGACCCCCAGGCCCTGAGTATATGGAGCGTTACGGCCAGTATAAGGACTATTGTACCTATTGAACACTTTAAATCTTATTTTTTCAGTAATTTTATATTCAATGTCAAAATCACCTAAAAGCGGGGTCTCTTCTACAGCCTGTGTCCCGCTTACACCAAAGTTACCGTTAATCGTGACTTTATCGTTCAGCAGCTGGGTTGACAGTGCCACCTGCAGCTCCTGGGAGTTAATATCTTTTGTTCCGGGTGTGTAAAGGAATCCAACGTCAAAATCATTGCTGATTTGTGATAACCAATTGCTGATCTGGTTAGAAACCATCTCAGTCGTTGTGACTGCCATTGCGGAAGTGCCTGTAGCTGCGGTGCTTAATGATGACCGGGATGAGGGGTCCGAATAAAAACTGTTCATTACCAGCAGATAGACAAACTGTCGGCTTCGTTCTTCATCAGTTGTAATTGCATTTCTCAGGTAGGTTCTTGTCTCCTCATCAGCATTTGGCAAATAAATATTAAATCCAACAACAGGATTAAAAAGATTCCCTGACAAATTCAGCTGGGGTTCAACTGGGATCCTTGCTTT
>JBGPAF010000215.1:0-4159 GCA_041480535.1 Bacteroidia bacterium | reverse complement strand
CACTTGGCCAGTGTTTAACCATTGCATTAACACTGTGATATCCCCATCCGCCTGAGATATGTTCAGTTCCCTCAGATGTCTGAAAGCCATCAACATAGGCACACGCCATATCTGCTGCCAGGTCGGGATCCTCCCCCATTGTTCCGTCAAAACGTGCCCAGCGTGGTTCTGTTGCCAGGTCTATCTGTGGTGACAGAGCGGTGGTTATCCCCAGAGCCCTGTATTCTGCTGATGCCACTTCACCGAATTTTCTCATAATACCTGGATCAAACGTGGCTGCTATTCCAAGGGTACCTGGCCACATTGATATCTTACCTCCAGCTCCGGCATTATATTCTGCATAAGAATCACTGCCGTGACGTGGATCAGAACTTGTGTTCACAGGGATACCTGATCCAATTCCTTCAACAAGCGCCTGAACATTGTTATTCCATAAAGCTGCTGTTTCAGAGCTTTCAACAGAAGTAATAAGAACGTGACGAAGATTATCATCAGTTAAGAACTTCTTTTGCTGATCTGAGAGGTCACTCGACTTAGCGCCGCTTTCGGTATAAGGTTTCCCTCCATAAGTTCCACCCTGCATGAAACCTCCTCCTCCTGATGGAATAGCCTGGTGACTGCTGTAAAGCATTAATCCTGCAATCTGATCAACAGTTATTTTTGATGCCAGATCACGTGCCCGGTCATCTACAGGCAAACGCCAGTCTTCATAAATGTCAAGCTCCCCATTCTTATTTAAATCCTTGAAAGCCAATCGGTTTATTGTTAATATTTTCACACCAGAAGCAGGCGAATAACCCAAAGTCTGGCCTTCCTGATTATGAATCAGGTTATATTCTCCTTTATTCTCCTCGCTCCATTTCTGGCTGCAAGCAGTTGCTAAACAGATTAGAATAACTGTAAATGCAGATATAAGGATATTCCGGTTCCTTGTTTTCATTAGATTAGATTTATTGTGGTTTCAGTTCATTTATTTTTTCTTTTGGCAACAGGGCAGAAGATTCCTTCTTTACAATCATGTCGCTTCCGACGTTAAATGTTGCTGTCTGCTTTATTGTCTTTGAGGATGCCCCTATCTTCACAGTATAAGCTCCTTTTTCGGCTGTCCAGGAAGAGAGTTTAGGGTCAAAAGATGCAAGATCCTTTTTCGAAATATCAAAGCTAAGTACTTGTGATTCGCCAGGCTTCAGAAGTGTTGTCTTTTTAAACCCTTTCAGCTCCATTGCAGGTTTATCGAGATTTTTCCCAGGCGCAGTCAGGTAAAGTTGAACAACTTCCTTCCCTTCAGTTTTGCCTGAATTTTTTACCTCAACTGTCGCTGTTACCTTGCTGCTGAATTTAGTTGAGCTTAGTTTAAGGTTTGAATAATCAAATGTTGTATATGAAAGACCATAGCCAAATTCATAAGAGACAGGAACATTGAAAGTTGTATAATAACGGTAGCCGGTATAGATCCCTTCCTCATAAGTTACTTCAGCCGGCTGCGGACGCATAAATGAAGCTGCCATGTCAGGTTCTTTATCTGGCTGAGTCTGTCCAATTACTTTGCCGGGGAAATTAGAGGCTGAGGGGACATCCTTGTAATTTACAGGAAATGTTGTGGCAAGTTTGCCGGAAGGATTCACCTTCCCGACTAAAATATCAGCTATTGAATTCCCGGTTTCCTGACCAGCCTGCCATGCCAGCAGGATGGCATCCGGAATATCCTTCCAGCTGGCAGTTTCGATAACACCGCCGATATTCAGGATAACAATAACTTTTTTCCCTTTTGAATGATAGGCCGATGTAACTGAATTAATAAGATCTTTTTCAGTGGTAGTGAGGAGAAAATCTCCCTCTCCTTCCTTGCGGTCGTAACCTTCACCAGAGTTTCTGCCGATTGTTATTATTGCAGCATCAGTGAGATTTACAATACTGTTAACAATGTCTGTATTAACAGTTAACTCTGAAACCGGTACTGATCCCATCATAAATCCGCGGCTTCTTTGTTTGCCTGCTTTAGCAACTTTCAGATAAGCCTCATACAAAACCTTCAGATTCTCATCGACTGATAAACCGGCATTCTGCAATCCTTCAACAAGAGCGACACTGTAGGCTTCATTCACATCACCGCTGCCTGTTCCTCCTGTTATTATGTCATAAGAAGTATTCCCGAATGCTGCAATTTTTTTAATATCACCGGAAAGAGGCAGTGATGAATTTTCATTCTTTAAAAGTACCATCCCTTCGGCAGCTGCCTGACGTGTAACCAAAGCATGAGCTTTCAGGTCAGGCTTATTCGAGAATTTATTTCCTTTGAACTTTGGAGACTGAATTACAATATTCAGGATCCTTTCAATATTTCTATCAAGAACTTTGACATCCAGCTTTCCTGCTTTGGCTGCTTCAAGGATTGCTTTGTTCTGATTTGGATTTCCGGGCATCAGAAGATCATTTCCGGCATTCATCATTCCAACCGCATCTCTGCCTCCAAACCAGTCGGTCATGACAAGTCCCTTAAATCCCCAGTCATTACGAAGGACCTTGGTCAGTAAATCATAATTCTCCGGCGCATATGTTCCATTTATCAGGTTATAGGACGACATTATAGTCCAGGGTTGAGCTTCCTCTACCATCATACCGAATCCTTTCAGATATATTTCACGTAGTGCTCGCTCACTTACTATCGTGTTCAATGAGTTGCGGTTTGTTTCAGCATTATTTGCTGCAAAGTGTTTTGTTGAAGTACCAACACCATTTGATTCAATACCATTAACCATTGAAGCTGCCATTTTACCAGTAATAAGTGGATCTTCTGAATAATATTCAAAATTCCTTCCGCAGAGCGGATTACGGTGAATATTCATTCCTGGACCAAGAATAACATCAACTCCATATTCGAGCGCTTCTTTTCCCATGGCCTGCCCGACCTTGTTTACCAGTTCAACATCCCAAGTTGAGGCAAGAAGGGTTCCAACAGGAAAAGCTGTACAATAGTAAGTCGCATTGTCATTCTGGCGGGTTGGACTGATCCTGATGCCGGCCGGACCATCGGCAACCACTATGGAGGGGATCCCTAAACGTGGAATTGCATATGTTGTACCGGCGGCACCGGTAACCAGATCCTGGGTTTGTCCTATTACCGGTCCCATCTGTTCGAGCACTTTGGAAGCTTCCGGTGGAGCTCCCGGCATGCGTATACCCATGCCTACCACAAGATTGACTTTTTCTTCAAGCGTCATGGCAGATATTACCTTGCTGAGAGGATCTTTCCCCAGCTTGGGTAGTGATTTAATTGCTGTTTGTGCATTAACTGATACACCTGTAAAAACACACAGGAAAAAGAGGAGAATTGTTTTTTTCATAATCTATTAGTTGTTAATTATTTGCTTCTAAATATTAATAAGTTCTTTCAAATCCTGGAACGAGGTTCGGGGTGCGAGGTATGAGGTGTTTTTCCAAACTCTAAGTTCTTTAAGCACTCCATGCACTCGGTAAAGCTTTCCTTGCTTCCCAATTGCAGGTGTATATACAATCAGCCTTATTCAAGAATATTTCTCATGTAGTCGATGCATTTTTTAACTTCTTTTGCTGCATCAGAACCTTGCGGGATTATGTACTCAAGCTCAACGTCAACTCTGATCGGCCATTTTTCTTTTTTCAGCAGTAATAAAACATCTGCAATCGGTGTTTCGCCTTCACCAAAAGGCTCGTTTGTATCGGGAGTTGCATGTTTGGGACCTGTCTTATCCTTAATATGGATGCTCCGCATCCTGTCATGGTATTTTACTATCACGTCGTTTGGATGCAACCCTGTTGCGCCGTAATAATGGCCGGCATCGAGGTTGAGCATATTTACAGGTGAATATGCAAGATATTTATCGAAAGAAAAGCCCGGATCGGCCACCTGGCCGTGGGTATGGAACATCGCCAGGCTATTATGTTTTTCAGCAAACTTGCCAAGGCGCTGACAATTTGCGTCAGTGAGCTCATCTGTGATACCTATAGATCCCAACACTTTTGCAGCTTTGTAGGCATAATCTATTTCCTCATCCGACCAGGCAGATGGAGCAAATTTTGCGATGTACACATTAATTCCTGCATCGTTAAACTTCTTACGCATATCAGCATACCGCTGCATTGGAAGCTCCAACCTCCACTGCCTCTGTTCTTCTCTGAT
>JBGPAF010000214.1:0-4164 GCA_041480535.1 Bacteroidia bacterium | reverse complement strand
TCAGGATCAGGATAAATGATATTATTGCGGATAATAAGTACCTGTCGCGGGTTGTCAGGGAAGGCGGTGAAAAAGCCAGGGAAAGCGCTTCAAAGACAATAAGGGAGGTGCGTGAAATAATAGGATATAAGCCGTTCTGATATAAAAAATAAAAGCCAGGCTTTTGACCTGGCTGACCTTGAAGAATCAAGTATATGTTAGAGATTGCCTGTGTAACAGAGTAAGATCAAAATGCGTGCCAAAACCTAAAAAAATATAATTAAAAACAAACCTGCCATATTACCAGAGTTTTCCTATAGTCATAGAATTTCTTAATTTTGAGGATCATTGATTAATATGGTGCAGGGTGAATAAGCGTATTGCAATTTTTTTGGTGGCCTTACTTGTTTCTGGTGTGATTTTGCTCGGATATTTCCTTCACCAGGGCAGGAAGACGCTGTTTACTGACCCTTATAAAGTCATCAGTTCTGATGCAAGCATAATTATTGAGACTTATGATCTGCGGAGCCTTATCAACTCAGTTACAACCGGCAAGGGGCTTTTTTCGGAAATTGATAATGTAAAGGAGTTTCAAAGCTTCAGTACAAAACTGAAATATATTGCTGACCAGATTAATAAACCGGGATTTAAAAAAATTATGCAGGAAGGGACAGCACTCATTTCCTTTCATCCTTCAGGCAAAGGAGAGCTGACACCTTTTTTTTCTAAAACTGTCCCGGCAGATATAAGTTACAGGCAGCTGAGGGATGCATTCCTGACTTCGGGTATGAACAAATTTTCTGAACAAAAGACAGGCGGCAGAAAACTGGTTGAAGTTCCCTACACCGTAAATAACAGGCAGGACACCCTCTTTGTAACAATAAATTCCGGACTGTTAATCTGCAGTACTTCAGGGGATCTTGTAAAAAAGGCTGTCTTACAGAGCGCTCCTGAAACTGACATTAGAGATGTGCCCGGATTTTCCAGGATACTCCTTTCCACAGGAAAAAATGAAGACAAGCTATTTATAGTATTCGGAAACCTGAAAAATACGGTTGCAGGGATTTTTGCACATGGCGGATCATCCCTTGCAGATAAATTTGTAAAATTGGGTGTATGCGCCGGCGGCGATATCTTTATTGATGAAAACGGCCTTTCAATAAGCGGGTACAGTGAAAGCACCGACTCGACAGAAGCTTTGTACAGGTATAAATCAATTCAGCCAACTGAATTTCAGACTTATAAGATTCTGCCGTCGGGAACATCAATGTTTGAGACAACGATGTTCACTCCGGTTGTTCACGGAAAAGGAACCAGGGCCCCTGTTGCAGGTCAGATCAGTAAGCTTGCTGAAGAACTTGAACCATTTCTCGGTGATGAGATAACACACGCATATATTGATATTAAGAATAATCCTGTCAGTCAGAATTCACTGGTTATATATGAATTAAAAAACCAGGTTCAGTGTGAAAACATATTTCTAAGGTACCTTGGAGGGGTAACTATTGTCAACTGGTTCAGACCTGATGAACTGGTCAGGATACCAGTTTACACCGAAGGCACTGCAGGACTTCTTTCAGCTCTCCAGCCCGATTTTGTGCCCGGATTCACCGATTCCTGTTTTGCGTTTTACGACAATTATCTGATTACCGGCAATTCGTATGTCACAATTTTCAGATTCCTGTATGATAATATACTGAACAAAACCCTGGCAAATGACATGCTGTACAGAGAATTTGAGAAGATGATACCAAGCAGGGCAGGGTATATGTTTTATTGTGTTCCATCGCACAGTATCGACTATTTTTCAGGATACTTCAATCAGGAAATTTCTGCCGGGCTCATTTCGAATAAAAATTCATTCGACAAAATCCAGTCAATAGGATTTCAGCTTGCCTCTATAAATGGCATGATTTATAATAACCTGTCGGTCAGCTATAAGGATGTGATCAGGGAAGAATCAACAACTGAATGGGAGACTCTGCTCGACACAACTGCCGGAATAAAACCTTTCTTTTTTACGAACCATAATACAGGAGCTAAAGAAATATTCATTCAGGACATAAAAAACAACGCATATTTAATAAATGCAGCAGGGCGGGTTTTGTGGAAGGTTCCATTGAAAGAAAAAATAAATGGTACGATCTACATGATCGACTATTTCAGGAACGGCAAATATCAGTTGTTGTTTTCAGGCCGGAACAACCTTCATCTCATCGACCGCAACGGGAACTATGTCGAAAGGTACCCTGTGAGGCTAAGATCGCCGGCAACAAATTCACTGGCTCTGTTTGATTATGATAATAACAACAATTACAGGCTTGTGATTGCAGGGGAAGATAAGCTTATTTACACTTATGACAGGACCGGCAGTGTTGTGAAAGGATGGGAACCATTCAGGACTGCTGGTTATGTTACGGCTGAGGCTGGTTTTTATAAAGTATCGGGGAAGGACTACCTCGTTGTGGCTGATGAATCTTCAATTTATTTTCTCGATCGTTCCGGGAAAATAAGGCTCAGGCTGAATGATGCTGTTACAAAATCGCGAGGATCATCACTCAGGCTGACACCAGGATCAGAACCTGCCCTCGTATTCACTTCTCCCGATGGCACTGTTCAGAACGTTTTTTTTAACGGGAATGTCAAGAAATTCAGCTTCCGGAAGTTTTCTTTTGACCATTCATTTGATTTTTTTGACGTAGACGGCGACGGTTTTGGCGAATATGTTTTCATTGACAGCGGCATCCTGTATCTTTATGATCACAATATGAAAGAAATGTTTGAGAAAGATTTCAGTTCGGCCAGACTTGGAGGACCTATCAATTTCATATTCTCATCGACAGACAGGAAGATAGGGGTGTTTGACATAGACAAGAACCTTATTTACCTTATAGATACTAAAGGAGAAATAATGAAAGGATTTCCGCTCAAAGGCGCATCAATGTTTTCAATAGGTAAACTTTCTTCAGGAGGCGACTGGCATCTGATTGTCGGAGGAACAGACAGGTTTTTATATAATTACAAATTGGAAACATCACTCAGATAAGAAACCGAGCCATGAAACCAAGACTATTATTAACAGCGCTTTTTACACTGATCATTACAGGAGGCGCAGCTCAGAACAGCCAGGTCCTTTATTATATGAATCTGCCTCAGAATCATCTTCTTAATCCTGCCCTGAAGCCCGCAAGCCGGCTTTATATCGGCCTACCTGCATTATCAGGCATTAACCTGAATATTACAAACAACTTTTTCAATTTTTCTGATGTCTTTACCGAGGGCTTAGAGATCTCAAAATCGAGAGTTGCATTTCTTGATCCCGATTTTGACAGGGATAAATTCCTGGGTAAGATAAAAGACCTGAACTATTTTAGCCCGGAGGCGTCAGTTCAGCTCTTAGGGTTAGGATTGACAGTTGGTGATGGCCTTAATCTTTTTCTGGACATAAATGACCGTGCTGAAGTTAACCTGGTTGTTCCGGGTGATTTAATAAGGCTGGCATTTCTCGGTAATGAGGAATTTATTGGTCAGACACTTGACCTGTCAGATATGAGAGCTGACTTTTATTACTACCGTGAAATAGGAATAGGAGCTTCGAAGAACATTACTCCGAAGCTGCGTTTCGGGGCTAAAGCAAAACTGCTGTTCGGAATTACAGCCGGGACATTTCAGAACTATAACATGAACCTTACAGTGAACAGT
Organism: Bacteroidia bacterium; assembly: GCA_041480535.1. GTDB lineage: Bacteria > Bacteroidota > Bacteroidia > Bacteroidales > VadinHA17 > LD21. The sequence goes on along the minus strand of JBGPAF010000214.1, from coordinate 483 downwards.
GATAACTCCAATACCCTTGAGGCCAATATGGCATTGGATATCAGCGGTCTCGATGTAAATTCCGGCAATCAATTCGAAGATTTCAATTTAGATGAAATAAAATTTCACACTGGTGATGGTATTGATAAGTTCCTGACTAATACAAAAAATGCGGGTTTTGGATTGGATCTGGGTGCTGAATACACAGTTAATGACAGAATTATACTTTCAGCGGCCATTACTGACGTCGGTTTTATAAAATGGAAGGATGACATTAGTAATTATGAAGCTGTGAGCAAGATAAACTTGAGCGGAGTAGATTTTGACGATATCTATGAAGGGACAGCAACTATTGATGACCTTACCAGTAATATGATTGATTCTCTTCAAAGTGCATTTCATCCTGCCGGAACCAATAATCCTTTCACAACTAAGCTTCCGGTTGGAGTTGCCCTGGGCGGGAAGTATATCCTGAATGACAAATTTTCGATAGGGATATTATCT
>JBGPAF010000213.1:0-4181 GCA_041480535.1 Bacteroidia bacterium | reverse complement strand
TGAAAAATATGGCCTCCCTTCCTTTACCAATATGATTTCATACGGAGCTTCACCGCGTGCTTCAATTTATCTTTCACTCGCATCAAAAGCATATGCATTCATAAGGAGAAGAGGATATGTCATTCCCGAAGACGTCAGGAGTGTTTGTGCAGATGTTATGCGCCACAGGATTGGCCTTACCTACGAAGCTGAAGCTGAAAATATCAATCAGGATAAGATAATTGCTGAAATTCTTAATGTTGTCGAAGTTCCCTGAAAAGTCACCTGTTGCTGGTTACTTGTTATTTTCAAAACCAGGAACTCGTCGCCAGTAACTAGTAACCAACAACTAGAAACCAGTAACAAGAAACATGGAAGCAATAGAATTACTGAAGAAGGTAAGAAGGATCGAAATTAAGACCCGTGGCTTGACCAGGCATATTTTTGCCGGTGAATACCATAGCGCTTTTAAGGGCCGCGGAATTGCTTTCAGCGAGGTTAGAGAGTACCAGTACGGCGATGATATAAGAAGTATTGACTGGAACGTCACCGCAAGGTTTAATCATCCCTATGTTAAGATATATGAAGAAGAAAGGGAACTGACGGTCATGCTCCTGATTGATGTCAGCGGTTCGGGTAATTTTGGATCAACTGTCAGTTTTAAAAGGGATATTATGACTGAAGTTGCTGCAGTATTATCATTTTCTGCGATTTATAACAACGATAAAATTGGTGTAATTTTCTTCACTGATATCGTCGAGAAGTTTATTCCTCCCCAGAAAGGAAGAAAACATATACTAAGAATAATCAGGGAGCTTCTCGATTTTAAACCGAAGAGCAGCATGACAAACCTTAGTGAGCCTTTACGATTTCTGACAAATGCCATTAAAAAGAGATGTACGGCATTTATTATTTCTGACTTTATTGCTCCGGAATTTGAAGAAGCCTTAAGAATCGCTGCCAGCAAGCATGACTTGGTTGCTTTGAAAGTATCTGATCCTCTTGAAAAAATGCTTCCTGACGTAGGCTTATTAAAAGTGGTGGATTCTGAAAGCGGCACTGAGAAATGGATTGATACATCCTCAAAATATGTCAGGAAGACTTACGGAGACTGGTGGCACAGTCATATTGAAACTGTTAAAAACAGATTTAAAAGATGCGGAGTTGATTTTACTGAACTGAGCACCGGTGATGATTATGTAAAACCTCTTATCAAGCTTTTTGAGAGCAGATGACCTCTATGAAGAGACCTTATATTTTCATATTGATTCTGATATTTGCAATCCAGTTCTCAATGAAAGGACAGGAGGTCTCTGTCACTGCAGCTTTCGATACTTCCAGAATACTGATTGGTGACCAGATCAATTTTTCTGTAATTATTGATCAGCCGGCTGACCTTAATCTTTCGCTCCCTTTCTTCCGGGATTCTTTAAGCAGGAACATAGAAATACTTTCAGGGCCGGTTACCGATACTTCTTCCATTTCCGGAAATAAAATCAGAATTACTGAAAAATATCTTGTTACGTCATTTGATTCTGGCCTTTACAGGATTGATCCTGTATTTGCAGAGGCAAGTGACATTAACGGACTGAAAAGATATTATTCTGATTATTCAGTTCTTGAGGTGGCAAGAGTCAAACTGACACCTCCTGATACCTCTTCGAAGATTTTTGATATTGCCGGACCCTATAAAGCACCGGTCACTTTGGATGAGATTCTTCCATGGATCCTCCTTTCACTGCTGGCTGCGCTGATTGTGTGGGGAATAATAAGATTTGCCAGGAAATTTAAAAGAACAAAGAAAGAAATAGTAATCCCGGTTATGATTGAGCCTGCCCATGTAATTGCATATCGTGAACTTGAGAAGCTTAAGGGTGAGACGTTATGGGAAAAAGGTGAAACAAAGAAATACTACACGCGGCTTACTGAGATAATAAGGCAGTATCTTGAAAACAGATTTCAGGTTTACTCTCTTGAGCTGACTACTTCTGAAACACTTGAAGCTCTTGTTAAAACCGGTTTCAAAAAGAATGAGTCTTTCAATAAGCTTAAGTCGGTTCTGAAAGGTGCCGACCTGGTGAAGTTTGCTAAATATAAGCCGGAACAAGTTGAGAATGAATCGGTTTATTCGAATTCATGGGATTTTGTAACAGCAACAAAAGTAATTGATGTAGTTGAAGAAAAGATTGATGTCAAAGAAAAACAGGGAGAAAAAAGTGTATGACCTCGATAACTTTTGCTGATCCCGATTTCCTTTATCTTCTGCTGATAATACCGGCATTGATTGCGTTTTACGTTTTAAAACAGCACAAAGCGTCAGCGTCTCTTCGTATGCCCGGCCTCCAGTCGCTGGAGAAATCAGGCACCACGTTCAGGAACTATCTGCGGCATGTTTTGTTCGCTATCAGGATGATTGCCGTTATTCTCCTGATAATTGTGCTGGCCAGACCACAATCGTCTGATAAGTTCCAGGATGTTTCGACTGAGGGTATTGATATAGTGATGGCTATGGATATTTCAGGCAGTATGCTTGCACGCGATTTTAAGCCTGACAGGCTTGAAGCATCAAAAGATGTGGCAACAGAATTCATTTCCGGAAGGCCTTATGACCGTATAGGGCTCGTGGTTTTCAGCGGCGAGAGTTTTACACAATGTCCGCTTACTACCGATCATGCGGTCCTGATTAACCTTATGCGGGAGATACAAAGCGGTATGATCGAGGATGGCACAGCTATTGGAATGGGTCTGGCAAATGCTGTAAACAGAATAAAGGATTCTGAAGCAAAAAGCAAGGTAATTATACTGCTGACTGACGGCGTTAATAACAGGGGAGAAGTTGCCCCTGCAACAGCAGCCGGGATTGCCAAAACTTTTGGTATCAGGGTGTACACGATAGGCGTCGGGTCGCAGGGAATGGCTCCATATCCCGTGCAGACACCATTCGGGATACAGTATCAGAATATGCCGGTTGAAATAGATGAAGCTATTCTGAAAGAAATTGCCCGTACAACAGGAGGAAGATACTTCAGGGCAACTGATAATGATAAACTGGTTCAGGTTTACGGAGAGATCGATAAACTGGAAAAATCAAAAATAGATGTTAAGCAGTTCACCAGAAAAGAGGAGAAATATCTCACTCCGGCAATAATTGCTTTTTGCCTTCTTGTGATTGAGATGCTTGCAAGAAACACGATCTTGAGGAAAGTGACTTAATTATTTGGTAACTATGCAGCTTTTCAGATTTGCAAATCCCGATTATTTGTACCTGTTGCTTCTGCTTCCGGTTATGATTGCTTTGTTTGTCATAAATGTAATCAGAAGAAGAAATTCATTAAAAAAGCTTGGCGACACTTCTCTTATTGGCAAACTCATACCTGAGATTTCAAGAATACGACCGGTAATTAAGTTTCTGTTTCAGCTTCTGGCCCTTTCTGCAGCTGTTATAATGCTTGCGAGGCCGCAATTTGGCTCCAGGATCGAGGAAGTAAAGAAACAGGGTGTAGAGGTAATTATTGCCCTCGATGTAAGCAATTCCATGCTTGCTGAAGATATTCAGCCCAACAGGCTGACAAGGGCAAAGCAGGCTATCTCCAAACTGGTCGACAACCTCGAGAACGATAAGATCGGACTAATAGTTTTTGCAGGTGATGCTTATACCCAGATACCAGTAACAACAGATTATGTATCGGCTAAAATGTTCCTTTCGACAATAAATCCTGACATGGTCCCAAAACAGGGAACAGCAATCGGAGCCGCAATAGATCTTGCTTCAAGATCATTTACACCCGGAGAAGGGAAAAGTAAAGCGATAATTATCATCACCGACGGTGAAAACCATGAAGATGATCCGGTTTCCGCAGCCGAAAAGGCATCAGAGGCAGGGATCGTCATTCATACAATCGGAATCGGATCCTCAGATGGTGTTCCGGTTCCTGTTGGTACCGGGGGCAAACGTGATTATCTCAAAGATGCAGATGGCTCCACGGTAATAACAAAACTGGATGAGGAAATCCTGAAAAAAATCGCCGTCAGCGCAGATGGTAATTACATCAGGGCGAGTAATTCCAACATCGGACTCGATGAGATTTTCAATGATATCAGAAAAATGAAGAAAGAAGAGCTTGAAAGTACAATGTACACAGAATATAACGATCAATTCCAGTTTTTTGCTGCTATCGCACTTTTCTTTTTAATTCTTGATA
>JBGPAF010000212.1:0-4188 GCA_041480535.1 Bacteroidia bacterium | reverse complement strand
GATATTCACATTATTAATTCTTTTGTTGATTGATCTAGCGTACCGGTTTTTTCCTGTTGAAAACTTTAATCACCCTTGGGAGGCTTATCAAAACCTTGGAGCATGGGTTAATAATAAAATTGAAGGTGTAGATAAAGCCAGTATCTGGGCATCGCTGAATGCCATACCAACTACAGCTCATACAGTCTGGGGAGTTCTTTGTGGTAAACTTTTAATGAGTGATAGACCAGTAAAAAAGAAAATTCAAGCAATGGTAATAGCAGGCCTGGCAGGTTTACTTATTGGTTACTCTCTGGATTTTTTGAATATCACTCCTATTATAAAAAAGATTGCTACAGCTTCATTTGTATTTGCAAGCGGTGGATGGGCTATTCTTGTTCTTTGTTTATGTTATTGGCTTATTGATGTGAAAAAGTTATTTACGAAAGGATCTGGGTTTTTTATTATTGTAGGTATGAACTGCATATTTATCTACCTCTTATGTGAAGTCGGAGGTGCCCGTTTGCTGAATACCATTTTTATTCCATTCACCAACGCATTGTTTTCATGGGGAGGAGAAATCTCTGTTGGAATTGCAACCAGCCTTGTTGTATGGGCATCTTTATGGTATATATGTTATTGGTTGTATAAGAATCGTATTTTCATTAAAATATAAACCAATACTACATCCTAAATGCTAATGGAAACAATTTCTCTATCGATTTAGAAACAGAATTTACAATAGGTACAAGAAAAAGCAGCTTAATATTTATTGGAAGTGAGAAATTTATATTGAACTGAATTAATTTACTTATGAGTAGTATTCAACTAAAAGAAAATATGAGCAATCCTCTTCAATTAAATCAGGAACAAAACCGGATTCTTTCAATAGACTTTTTCCGTGGTTTCACAATGTTTATGCTCGTAACTGGAATTGCCGGTATTTTTAATGGAATGGTAGAACAGGGTAAAGGCGGAACTGTAATAGCTTTGATCAATAAGCAATTGGATCATGCAGAATGGAATGGGCTTTATGCCTGGGATCTTATCCAGCCTTTCTTTATGTTTATAGTTGGTGTTGCCATGCCTTTCTCCCTTTCGAAACGATTGGCCAGGGGGGATAGCTGGAAAAAAGCATTTTACCATGCCCTGACTCGTTCATTTTGGTTGCTTGTTCTGGGCTTTATGTTGGGAGCAGAAGATAACTCTTTTGATCTTACGAACGTGCTTGCTCAGTTATCATTTACATATATCGTTGCATTTTTGCTAATGCAAAAAGATATAAAATGGCAATTACTGGTCTCATTTGCCATGATCCTGTTATCTGACCTTCTTTACCGCTTTTGGCCTGTAGAGGGATTTAATCAGCCATTTACCCCCGATCATAATTTTGGTTCCTGGGTTGATTTGACCATTGCAGGAAGTTTAAACTCAGACCACTGGGTTGCATTTAATGCCATACCTACAACTGCTCATACAATATGGGGTGTCATCGTTGGTATGTTGCTGATGAAGGAATGGTCGCATAAAAAAAAGATACTGATCCTGTTAATAACAGGACTGATTGGAGTTATCATTGGGTATTCCATGGATCCTTTCATCCCGATTATAAAACGTTTATGCACTAGTTCTTTCATTATAGTAAGTGGAGGATGGTGCTTAATAGCAATGGCATTTTCATACTGGCTGATCGATGTAATGAACTTCAGGAAGCTTGCTCTGTTCTTTGCAATCGTTGGGATGAATCCTATTTTTATCTATCTTTTTTCCAATCTGGGCGGTAAAAGATTACTTACCCGCATGGCCGAACCGTTTACATCCAGGCTTTTCAGCTGGAGCAACGAGACCACCACAAACATGATCACAATAATTGTTGTAGCTGCAATGGTTTGGTATATCTGCTATTTTCTCTATAAACGAAAAATATTTATCAAACTTTAACAGATGTTCGCTCCAATTTGAAGTTCTCAGTTTTCAGGTCTGACATTCAAATTGCTAATCCTCAAGAAGTCTTATAATTTTTTCAGAAAATGTAAGATCAGAGGTATGAAAAAACGTATACAATGAATGTCGATCAATTCCCTTATGAATAGTATTGGGAGAGGTAACACTCAACCCGGCAACTAACGAAGCTAACTGTTGTGCATCAAAAAGATGAAGTCCAAGTGCAAGCCCGCAGATGATGCCTGAGAAAAATGCATCACCGGCTCCGGCAGTACTGATTACCTCGGTTTTAATAGCAGGAAAACTATTCAGTTGGGAACCATCCCAGCACCAACTGCCTTGGTTCCCTGCAGTAATGGAGACCATTATGTTTTTATTATTCATCTGAAGCTGTTGAATGGTTGATAGAACGATGGATGTTATATTTGTTTTGTCAACAAAACTTCCGGAGATAGCCGATGCTTCATCAATATTGATGGAAATCAGATCAACATTTGTCATAATGCCGGCATCAAAAGCATAGTTTATTTCCTCTGAGGTAAAGGAAGCTGCACAAAACAACCCGTGCTGTTTCCCCATTTCCAGAAGCTTTTGCCGTGCCAAAAGCGGAACTTCAGGAGCCGCCATGATGATCCCTTTAGTTCCGAGTTTTTTTATTTCTGTACCCGCAATTTCAATATAGGCATCATCAACCTGTGAGCTTGCTGAATTATCTGTGGTCAGATTGCCTCCACTGCCATCCGGATAAGAGAAGCAGAATGAAAACAAAGTTGACACATGTGGTACCTTTTCAACCCTGTTCATGACAAAACCTGTTTCAGTCATTTCGTTGTACAGGATTTGTCCGATATCATCATCCCCAATCTTGCCAACCGGTATCACAGAAAAGGAGGGGCCCAGCAAAACTTTAATATAATGTAATATGATATGTTGCTTGCAATAATCTATGACATCAAGAAAATGACCGCTTCTGCTTTCCTCTCTTCTCAGTGTATGATTACCATTAAGTACAAAGAATTTTCCTGAGCCGATGCCTCCGGTTCCGATGATCCCTTTATATCTCAAGCTGCTTGGATCAAACTTTAATTCCTTTGCCATCACTGTGGATATCTTTAAATAAGCTCCCATTCCGGGTTTTCGCTTATGGGGTGTGTTGCAGTTTCAATTGTAGCAGTTAGTATCGCATCTGGATGTTCCTGACATAGTGTGATCGGGTACTCCGGAGTTAAGGGACCAAATAAGGCAACCCTGAGTGCAGTTTGCTTCCAGGCCCCGGTGTCACTGAACAATCTCACTTTTTTGGCAGAGAGACATTCCTTAATCCCCAATGTAACCGACATGGGTGGAACAAACTGATAGGCCGATCCAAAGGTACGCTGTGCCAGTGCAATAATTGTGTCCAGGTTGTTCTCCTGTACCCTTACCGTTGAATTCCGGACATCTTCAAGTGTAATATGACTAAAAGGATGTCGTCGTGCCTGATTGTAAGCTATATGTCCGTCCTGACCCCAGCCGCCGTAAGTAATGTCGATAGGTGCCTGTTCAATGTACTTTTTTATCTCTTGAATGTTGTTTGCATTCAACCAGTTTCTGCTTTCGGGAGGAACAGATAATTCTGATACAATAGGATTGTAAAAATGCTTTTCCATAAATCCCCTGAAGTTATATGGATGCTTTTGGGGTAACTCCTGTCCCTGCCAGTCAAGACATTCATCCATGTGAAAGACAACTAGGTTTTTCAAACTGACCTGCTCCCTGTTGACTAGATCGGTAAAATGTTTATACCAGCACGTTGGACCGCAAGGAATGATTGCACGGGTTTTTTCCCCTTTTGCATTGTTCGCCTTTATTTCATCGGCCAGTTCCCTGGCCATAAGCATTCCCATTTCCTGAGAGTCCTTCACCAGCCGAAAGGGAACTTTCCGGGCCTGATTATTCTCCAGTTGATCGTATGGAATTTTACACCATGGATAAAGCGCTGCTGCTGTGATTGTAATGCTCATGTGTAAATGTTTTTATACATATTACTTCCTGTCATTGTGAATCAAATATATTTAAATTTTTTGTAGCAGGGTTCCTGATGCATCCCGCTTTTGTAGTTTCAAAGAAAGCAACTTTCATAAAATTTGTTTTTATTATCGTATTGTATAAATTTGGATAGAGGATTACCATGAAATATTACGATATAGATAATCCTGACTTTGAAAACTGTTCATCAATCATGATAAAACTATGAACCGAGCCCCGACGCGTTGGGGCGGGCTG
>JBGPAF010000211.1:0-4201 GCA_041480535.1 Bacteroidia bacterium | reverse complement strand
GCGCAGTATAACAATCAGTAAAGGGAATCTTACTCCGAGGTTTGCGCCTTACACAGCCTACTATTCAGCAACAGTAGATGAAAATGTAACATCTGTTACAATTACACCTGCCGTTCTGGCCGACAAGTATGATAGCATGACAATAAACGGCTATGCAATTGATTCAGGAGCTCCTTTTGAAGCCAGCCTGATCAAAGGAGAAAACAGATTTTCAATTGTGGTAACAGCTTCTGACAAAACGGCTAAAACTTATACGCTCACAATAACAAGAGGTAATACAGCTAATAATACTTACAGATATTAATAGCCAGATTAAACCTGCAAAGTGCTTTTGGAATGAGTTTAAAATCAGGATGACGGGTGTTTATCAAGAGAGCGTTTCCATACTTTAATCCCGACAAACGACATTACCAGATAAACCAGGTACAATAGTACTGTAGGATATAGACCTCTTGTAAGGAAAATGACTGACGAAGCGGAATTGACCACGATCCATAAAAACCAGTGCTCATAGATCTTCCTTGCAAGCATCCAGGTGGCAATTATCGACACCGAAGTAATAAATGAATCCCATTCAGGAACGGGTGAATCAGTAAGACGTGATAAAATAAACCGCAACAGAAAGTACAATACCACAAATATAATTGCCAGGATTATACCGGTTTTCAAGTTTAATCTTGTCACGCTTAGTCTCTCAGTCCCTTCGTCTCTTAGTCTCTTCGACTCTTCCTGCCCCGTGCCCTGCGCCCTGTGCCCTGCGCCCCTCACCCACCAGCACCACCCCATACAGCTTATCACCAGGTAATACACCTGTAAGCTCATGTCAGCATAGAACTTGCTTGTGAAAAAAACAATTATGTAAACAACTGACGTGATTATCCCGACCGGCCAAAGCCAGATGTTCTGCCTGATTTCAAGAAAAACATAGATCACCCCAGTTATTGCACCAAAAACCTCTATCCAGTTACTTGATATCCAATCTATTATTGTCATGCTGCAAATAATGTTTCAGAACTTTAGTCCGAGTTTTAACATGAAATTCATTCCTGCCTGCGGAAAGTAATATGACCAGCTTTTTTCAACGCCGTCCTCAAACCAGTTCCCACCGTAAGCATTGCTCTCATATTTTGAATTGAAAATGTTGTTCAGGAGAAGCTGCAGCTCAGCTCCTTTTAAATGTTTGGTTTTTGGCTTAAAATCGATCATGACATTATTAACCAGGTATGGATCGAGCATTCTTTCGCTATTCATTGTATTGTCAAAATATTGTCTGCCAACATATTTGCTTATAAAATAAAGTCCAATTTCAGGAATTAATTTAACCGAAAAATCGCTGCTCCCAATCACCGACGGTGAATATGCAATATCAACCTTGCCAAGTTTCCTGCTTTTATATTCCGACGACCAGTCGGATGTGCTGTAGTCTATATAATGCTCGGTAAAATCAATTATCTTATTTCTGCTGAGAGTCAGGCATAAATTCCAGTTAATGAAATCGACCGGTAAAAATCCTGCAATGATCTCAGCTCCTGCCCGGTAACTTTTTTCAACATTTGTCATTATTGAATAACCAACATTGCTTAACTCGCCTGTGGGGACGAGCTGGTCCTTGTAGATCATCCCATACAGGTTTAAAGCAAAAGTGCTTTTTGACAGCTTCAGCTTGTACCCAAGTTCAGAATCAAACAATTTTTCGGGCCGTGGAGTAGCATCATTGTCACCAGTTGCCTCTTTGAAATCGGTACGTGTAGGTTCCCTGTTTGCTACGGAAAATGAGATATAAGCCTCCTGGTTAGATGCAACAGAAAGAAACAAACCGGCTTTTGGGTTGAAAAAATTGAATTTGTGAACCTGCCCGATATTTCTCAGATCATCATCTGTGCCTTCAATCCTGTAATTAATAAACCTGTATTGCAGGTCCCCAAAGACAGAGATCTTACTGGTTACTGACCAGTTGACTTTGCTATAGAAGCCTCCTTCGCCCTTTTTGCCGTTATTAAGGTACCATTGATAATCTTTTTCAGTGGTTCCGGGATATCTCATCCAGATTATCCGTCCGTAATGATCGCCGGTATAACGATTCAACCCGCCACCGAAGTTTGCTTCGACTTTGTCGTTCCTGTAATTCAGCGAATATACCAGTCCATAAAAGCTGTTCGCCATCCATTTTCTGCGTATCAGATCGGTACGTGAAATAGTTGTATCGCCAATATTTACAGGTGAGAGACCATAATCTGCAAATGACCTGCTTTCTTTATACTCCTCGTAGTAACCTTTTCCTTTTGTATAATGCAAAGCTGAATGAAAAGATAAATTGCCGGGCAATTTCAGGCTGTAAATAAGCTGCAAATGGTTCTGGGAATAATTATCACTTTCGTTGTCATAGTATCGTGTTAACCCATAATCATCAGTGTATTCGCCTGCAGGGTTGTATCTTCGGTTAACTGACAGCATCTCTTTGGGAACTCCCCACCACCCGATTCCTGTATGTTCTTTTCCAATAATCAGGTTAGCTTTTAATAACGATTTGCCGGTTCTGTAAAGAGCGCTTATAAAAGCTGAATTATGGTCCGATCCGGTTCTTTCAATAAATCCTCTGCTTCTGAGATCAGAATAACGTATCTGGAATGCAAATCTCTCCTTCAGAAGGCCGGTTCCTGCTGTAATGTTATTTTTAAAAGTGCCGTACGAACCTGCTGATGTATTTATTTCTGCAAATGGCTCATTTTCAATCCCGCGCGTTTGAATATTTATTGAAGCCCCAAATGCTCCTGCTCCGTTTGATGATGTACCAACTCCCCGTTGTACCTGAATATTGTCGACCGATGATGCCAGATCAGGAAGATCAACCCAGAAAACCTGCTGTGACTCAGGATCGTTAAGAGGAATGCCGTCGACAGTGACATTGATCCTGCTGGCATCAGTTCCACGTATCCTCAGGCTTGTATAGCCAATACCGTTACCTGCTTCGGATGTCTCGACAAATGATGGTGTAAGGCTCAGAAGATAAGGAAGGTCCTGGCCTGAATTGTGCCTTTCGAGGATATCACTGGTCACATTTGTATAGGCAAGAGGAGCCTGGTCCCCTGCCCTTGTTGCACTGATGATTACATCGCTAGTTATTACAGCCATCGGTATAAGCTGAACATCAAATACACTTACACTATTAATATTCAGGTCGATGACCCGGGGTTTATAACCGATAAATGAAAAACGGACCTTGTATTCTCCTCCCTTTAAGTCATTTAACTGGTAAATCCCATCCACACCGGTAATAACCCCCGTAAAAGTGCCAACAATGGCAACACTGGCACCAGCAAGTGGATTGCCGTCAGTATCAGTCACTTTGCCTTTTAGCGAATACCCTTCATCTGCATACAGGGAAGTAAAAGTCAGAAAAATAAAACCGGTCAACAGAAAAACAAACTTATCCCTCATTTTTTAAAACATACATTTTGTAATTACATATAAAATGAGGTGATTATGTAAAGCTGATTAAATTGATACTCTTTCTTCCCTCCGCCGGCATTACCCGGATCAGGTGTAAGGGTATGATCTCAGCCCGTAGTATTAAGGCACCCCATTTTCGATACTGCAAATTTACTACCTTTTATCTTAAATTAATTAACTGATTAACATTTTTATAAGGATAAATATATTTTTGTTAAATTGCCGGTAAATTAGGGGATCATAAATGAAATCTCTTCTTGAAAAGCTGAATTATAAAGGACAGAAACGCATTGTCGTAATCAATGTTGAAGAAAATTTCAAACTGGCTCCTCTCCAAGAGCTTAAAGATATTCAGATAGATAACAAAATAGATCCCAGATATCCATATGATTTCATGATAATATTTGTCAGGAAAGTGGCTGAAGTCAAGGAGATGGTCCCGGGTGCCCTTCATAATCTTGCAGTTGACGGGCTTTTGTGGTTCTGCTATCCTAAAAAAACATCAAAAAAGTACTCATCGGAAATCGACAGGGATCATGGTTGGAAAGCATTGAACGATCTGGAATTTTTTGGTATCCGTCTGGTGACAATCGATGATGACTGGTCAGCTTTGAGGTTCAGGAATATAAGGTATATTAAATCTACATCGGAGAGGTTTGCGGCAAAAAAAACTTAAGAGAGGGTGAAAGGGTGAAGCGGTGAAACAGTGTAACTCCGAGCCAACTCCGTGTAACTCGTGGTTAAAAGGTAT
>JBGPAF010000210.1:0-4212 GCA_041480535.1 Bacteroidia bacterium | reverse complement strand
CTGGAAATACAAATCGGGAGATAATACCGAAGAAGGAAAATATATAGTTGGATTGCGCGACGGTTTATGGAAATCATTTTATCCAGATGGCAAGACTAAATTCAAGGGTAACTATATCCAGGGAAATCCTGATGGACAGCATACATTTTATTATGAAAACGGGCGGCCAAAAGAGGAACAGTTTTACCGCATGGGGATTAGGCAGAAGACGTGGAAAAAATATGATGAGCAGGGAGTTCCGGTATTGTCAATAACTTATAAAGATGATGTTGAAACCAGCATTAACGGGGTTAAAATTAATCTACCCGAAAGTGGCGTGAAACTCATCAAATGATAGTTGTTGCTTGTTGCTGGTTGTTTGTTGCTGGTTGTTTTTTACAACCAGTAACGGTCAACAAGTAACAAGTAACTTAATTTTTTAGCAGGTTTTGTTTATGGATGAAAATTTCGATATAAGGAAAGAACATATTACAGAAAGTGATCCGGAATTTGAAAAACAACTCCGTCCTGTTTCTTTCAGCGATTTCAAGGGTCAGAAGCAGATAATAGATAATCTTGTTGTTTTTGTCACTGCTGCGCGGCAAAGAGGTGAATCGCTCGACCATGTGCTGCTGCATGGACCTCCGGGTTTGGGAAAAACAACACTTGCCGCGATAATATCCAACGAACTTAAGGTAAACCTGAGAGTCACATCCGGACCCGTCCTTGATAAGCCGGGAGATCTGGCAGGACTTCTTACAAACCTTCAGGAGGGGGATGTTCTGTTCATTGATGAGATTCACAGGCTCAGTCCTGTTGTTGAGGAATATCTTTATTCTGCAATGGAAGACTTCCAGATAGATATTATGCTGGATAAAGGTCCAAGCGCAAGATCGGTTCAGCTTACACTTAATAAATTTACCCTCATAGGGGCAACCACACGTTCAGGACTGCTTACAAGCCCGCTGAGAGCAAGATTCGGGATTACTTTTCACCTTGAATATTATGATCATGATATTCTTACCGGAATAGTTAAAAGATCAGCCGGCATACTGAATGTAAAAATTGACAACGATGCTGCGGTTGAGATAGCAAAACGAAGCAGGGGAACACCCAGAATAGCTAATGCACTGCTTAGAAGGATAAGGGATTTTGCACAAGTTAGGGGTTCGGGGGAAATTGATCTTGAAATCACCCGTTACGGACTTAAGGCACTTAATATTGATCAGCACGGCCTTGATGAAATGGACAACAGGATCCTGTCGGCTATTATTGATAAATTTGGCGGTGGTCCGGTAGGCCTGAACACCATATCAACAGCAGTAGGAGAAGAAAGCGGAACTATTGAGGAGGTATATGAGCCCTTCCTGATAAAGGAAGGTTATCTTAAGCGGACACCAAGGGGACGCGAAGCAACAGAACATGCATATAAACATCTTGGAAAGCAATTCGGTCGCAACCTCAACGGATCCCTTTTCTAAATTCTGGTCAGGACATTACTGATCTTCTCAAGTCTTTTCTTATTAAGAATTCTGATTTTTCTTCCGCTAAGCTCAACAAGCTTATCAGTTTTAAACTCAGATAACAGTCTTATTACAGATTCGGTGGCTGTTCCGACTATATTGGCCAATTCTTCCCGAGTAAGCGAGATTTTCAGATAATTCTGTTCATCGAGCCCGAAATCATTCACGAGAAGAAGAAGTATTTCTGCCAGTCTTTCCCTGACTGTTTTCTGAGCAATATCAGTAATGAATGAATTTGCTTCTCCAAGTTCATGGCATGCAAGTTTCAGGAGTTCCAGAGCATAAGCCGAGTTTGTTTTAATGAATGAAACAAGTATCTCAGAAGGAATAAAACAGACCTGACAATCTTCGATAACCTTTGCACTGGTACATGCAACTTCATTACTAAGGACACTCCGGTAGGCAATAATTTCACCCGCCTTCGCAAACCGGATTATCTGTTCTTTTCCGTCAAAACCTGTCTTGTATACTTTAATTATCCCGCTGTGAATGCAATAAAAGCCGCTTATCCTGTTTCCTTCCTGGTATAGCATATCGCCGCGTTTGTATTGCCTGAAATCCTTTTCAAAGTTGATCATTTCAACTTCATCAGGAGTCAGATGCTTGAAGATCGAACCTGTTTCAAGTGCGCATTTATCACATAACGGAACAAGTATATCATGCTGTTTCATTTCTTCATCCGGTTACATTAGAATTACAAACAATACCCTTAGTTTAATGTTCAAAACAATCTATAGAGCTGTTTTAAACTGGTCAAGAAATCTCAGGTCATTTTCAAAATAAAGGCGCAGATCATTGACCTGGTATTTAAGCATGGCAGCACGCTCAATACCCATTCCGAAAGCAAATCCTGTATATTTTTTGCTGTCAATATTGCAGGCTTCAAGCACATTGGGATGGACCATACCGCATCCAAGGACTTCCAGCCAGCCTGTATACTTGCATACATTGCAGCCTTTTCCGCCGCAGATCGCACAGCTCACATCCATTTCTGCCGAAGGTTCGGTGAACGGAAAATATGACGGGCGAAGCCGTATCTGTGTTTCTTTTCCATACAGCTCCCTTGCAAAAAACAACAATGTTTGTTTAAGATCGGCGAAAGAGACATTTTCATCAATGTAAAGTCCTTCAATCTGGTGAAAAATACAATGTGCCCTGGCCGATATAGCTTCATTTCTGAAAACCCTTCCGGGAGAAATTGTACGTATCGGCGGCTTCTGGTTCTGCATAACCCTTACCTGGACAGAGGATGTATGTGTCCGCAGTAAAATATCAGCAGGGTTTGAATCTTCAGTTGAGTTCCTGAATATATAAAACGTATCCTGCATATCGCGGGCAGGATGCTCAGGAGCAAAATTTAGCTTTGTAAATACATGATTATCATCCTCAATTTCAGGTCCTTCAGACACAACAAATCCAATTCTTGAAAAAATATCAATTATCTCTTTCCTGACTATTGAAATAGGATGGCGCGATCCGGAAGAATAGGGAAAAGCAGGTCTTGTAAGATCATTTTCACCCGAAACATCTTCTCTTGCGCCAAGCTCCTTTTTTAATTTGTTATATCGATCCTGTGCACTCTGTTTCAGCTCATTCAGTTTCTGGCCGACCTCCCTCTTTTGTTCTGCCGGTATGTTCCTGAACTCATCAAACAATTCAGTTATCATTCCTTTCTTGCTGAGATATTTAAGACGGAATGATTCGAGATCCTGAGATATATTAACTTTTACTGAAGCGATTTCCCCGAGCAGACTTTGTATTTTATCAAACATCATAAATTCTTTTTAAAATCAATTCCTGTTATTTATTGACCAGTTTCATTTTAACAATCTTAACATCACTTACCGGTTTATCAAACTGGTCAGTGCTGACAGAAGCAATTTTATCAACAATTTCAAGACCTTCAATTACCTCGCCAAACACTGTATATGTACCATCCAGGCGGGGTGTTCCGCCGTCATTTTTATATGAGCCGAGCTGTGCTTCAGAGAACTTATAGTCTCCTGTAGTGGTCAGATAATCGAACATTTTCATTGAGGCATGTTCCTGGATCTCGCTATCCTGCATGGGCTTTCCGGATAGCCTGGCACTGTCAGCGGTCTCTTTTATGAGACTGCTGAAAAGAGTCTGTTTGATATTACTATTTATTCTCTCCTCTGTAGTTTTCAGTTCTGAATCGGAATATTTTTTACCCTGGACAATGTAGAATTGTGTTCCAGATGAACGCATTTCGGGATTTACATCGTTTCCTTCCCGCGCTGCAGCCAGAGCTCCCTTCTTGTGATAATACTCCATGCGGAATTCAGCAGGAATTGTATACTTATCAAGCGTATCAAGCTGCTCTTTCGTTAAGCCCGTTCTGGTTGCCGGGTCTCCAGCCTGTATCATGAAATCCTTGATTACACGGTGAAATGAAATTCCATCATAGAATCCCATATTTACAAGCTTGATGAAATTATCCCTGTGCAACGGAGTGTTGTCGTAGAGTTTTACTTTAATATCGCCCGATGTTGTTTTTATCAGGACGATTGTATTTTCATTGCCCCCGGGGGCATTGCATGAGATAAGCAGGAAAAGAATTGAAAGGGAAATATAATGTCTGGCAACTGTGTTCATGAAAATTGAAATTTGGTTAATAACGTTCTGCAAATCTGAAGGCAAAGATATTTAACTTTGCCCGATCATGAAAGAAATGGTTTTCAAATTGAAT
>JBGPAF010000209.1:0-4233 GCA_041480535.1 Bacteroidia bacterium | reverse complement strand
CAAGAAAGAATCCAGCCAGGTAGAGGGCAGCTTTAATCATATATATTAACAATGTATTCATTTTAATTCCTTTTGCTTTTTCATTTCATTTTCCATTATCTTCATAATATCGCCCATCTCTTTTATTGAGATGCTTTTCTCCTTTGCAAAAAAGCTTACCATCTTCTCAAAGGAGTTTGAAAAATAATCTTTTACAAACGTATCGAGATGCATTTTTGAGTAATCGTCTTTTGAAATAACAGGAAAGTATTCGTGGGTCCTGCCGTATGCTTTGTGATCGACAAAACCTTTGTCCTGAAGGATCCTGACTATTGTGCTCACAGTATTATATGCAGGTTTGGGTTCGCCAAAGCGTTCCAGAATTTCCTTGACAAATCCCTTTTTTATCTTCCAGAGCACCTGCATTACCTGCTCTTCGGCACGGGTTAGTTCTCGCATGCAATAGAATTTTTAATCTTTCAACAAATATACAACGAAAAAATTAGTTATGCAACTAAATTGTTAATTATTTTTAAAAAATATAATAGTTGTTTTAAGGAGGATGAACTTAAACACAAAGGTCCAAATTATAGCAAAGATCGCAAAGAATGCCTATCCAATGTCTTGACATTGAGTACTTTGCGACTACTTTGCGCACTTTGCGGTTTATGGATTTTGTCTTTTTCAAATCCTATTGCAGTTTTTCTAATAGAATAGTGTTTGTCACAGGAAAGATAAATTGTGTACTTTTATTTTTTTTTAATCATTTCATAAAAGAACTTATAAATGAGTTTTGTAAAGAAAGTTGGCATTTTCAGGGAAAACCTTAGGATTGCAATTAAAGCGATTCAGTCGAACAGGTTAAGGGCAATACTCACAATTTGTATAATTGCATTTGGTATAATGGCTCTGGTTGGGATCCTTACTGCAATTGATGCTATTAAGTCTTCGCTGACTTCACAGTTTACAATGATGGGAGCCAACTCTTTTACTATTTCATCGCGGGGGATGAATATACAGGTAGGGAACGACAAAAAAAGGATACGTAATTATTCCCGCATTTCTTACCGTGAAGCAATGGAATTTAGAGAAAGATTTGCTGAACCGGCATGGGTATCAGTATCTTTCAACGCCACAGGATTATCAACCGTGAAGTACGAAAATGAGGAGACCAATCCAAACGTAAGTCTGATGGGGGTTGATGAGAATTACCTTGCAGTTTCAGGCTATGAAGTTGAGAATGGAAGAAATTTCAGCCCTGAGGAGGTTCAGTCGAACCGACGTCTGGTTCTGCTCGGTTCAGAGATAGCAACGAAAATTTTTCCCGCAGGAGTAGACCCGATAGGCAGGAACATTTCAGTTGCCGGACTGAAGCTTCAGGTTGCAGGAGTACTTAAGAGCAAGGGAGCCAGTATGGTTTCAGGTGATCAGATATGCCTTATGCCTATAACCACTGCCCGGCAATATTTCTCACGTCCGAACATGAATTTCAACATTACAGTCATGCCCTTAAATCCTGTAAATCTGGATGTTCTGGCCGGTGAAGCAGAAGGTGTCTTCAGGGAGGTACGTAATCTTGGTCCCCGTGATGAATCAGATTTCAACGTCGTAAAAAGTGATACTATTCTGAATCTTTTGCTGAAAAACCTGAGGTATGTGACGCTTGCTGCCACACTGATAGGCATTGTAACATTATTTGGCGCTGCAGTCGGTCTTATGAACATTATGCTGGTTTCTGTGACCGAAAGGACCCGTGAGATAGGAGTCAGGAAAGCTATTGGCGCCAAACCGGTTACAATTAAATATCAGTTTTTGTTTGAATCGATAATGATCGGACAATTCGGCGGTATTTTCGGCATTATCCTCGGAATTGTGATCGGCAACGGAGTTTCTTCAATGCTCAGGTCAAGTTTTGTAGTTCCATGGTTTTGGGTCATAACCGGGATCATAGTATGCTTTATAGTTGGTGTAGTTTCAGGTTATGCACCTGCCGTCAAAGCAGCTAACATTGATCCAATAGAAGCTTTACGATACGAATAAAATTACAGGAATATGTAATATCAGAAAAAACAGGGGACCCGTTTTGAGTCCCCTGTTTTATTATATGGTATTACGAGCTGTTACTTCACTGTGTTCATATGGGCTACAAGATCGAGAAGCTTGCATGAATAGCCCCATTCATTGTCATACCATGCAACCACTTTCACGAAATTGTCGTTAAGTGCAATACCTGCTTTAGCATCAAAGATCGAGGTACGCGGATCACCGTTGAAGTCACTTGAAACAACATCATCTTCAGTATATCCCAGTATTCCCTTCAGCGGACCTTCAGAAGCAGCTTTCATGGCTTTTTTGATATCCTCGTATGTCGTAGCCTTTTCAAGACGGCAGGTCAGGTCAACAACTGAAACATTGAGGGTGGGAACCCTGAATGACATACCGGTGAGTTTACCCTTCAGCTCAGGGATAACTTTGGTTACAGCTTTTGCTGCACCTGTTGAAGAGGGAATAATGTTGCCGGAAGCAGCACGTCCGCCTCTCCAGTCTTTATTTGATGGACCGTCGACTGTTTTCTGGGTTGCGGTAGTTGAGTGAACTGTTGTCATGAGACCTTCAGCAATTCCAAAATTGTCGTGAAGCACCTTGGCAAGAGGGGCAAGGCAGTTGGTTGTACATGAAGCATTTGATACGAACTGCATGTCTGCCTTGTATTTATCCTGGTTAACACCCATTACAAACATTGGAGTATCATCTTTTGAAGGACCTGACATTACAACATGCTTTGCACCTGCCTTTATATGACCCATTGCAGCTTCTTTTGTAAGGAAAAAACCTGTGCATTCAAGTACATATTCAGCGCCAACTTCATTCCATTTAAGGTTTGCGGGATCCTTCTCGGCGGTTATACGGATACTTTGTCCGTTCACAACAAGCTTTCCGTCATTAACTTCCACTTTTCCGTCGAACCTGCCATGCATGGTGTCGTACTTAAGCATGTAAGCTATATAATTAACTTCGAGGAGGTCGTTTATTCCGACTATTTCCATATCGTTCCTCTTCAAGGCAGCCCTGAAGGCCAGTCGGCCAATCCTGCCAAAGCCATTAATACCAACTTTAATCTTGGACATAACTATATCATTAATTGGTTAATAATTTGAACGGACGAAGATAGTATTTTTTTTTCAGAAAAAGGATGATGACTAATAATTTGCGGGCACTCTTTTTCTCCTGAAAAGGTAAGAAACCTTGTTCGATTCAGGATTAAGTGGATCGATAATTACTCCAAACCTGTAACTGACAAATAATGAAAAATATATAGCTCTATTATCGGTTGTTGCCATTATTGGGATTTTCTTTGGAAAGGCGTTCAGATTCATTCCGACTTCAACTGCATGAATGAGTTTTTCCTCCTTGCTGTACTCAAAGTTGAATCCCATTTTGGCAAATAGGCCAGGTAAAATTTTGGTTTCACTAAGTCCTTTTGTAAATGATGACCTGCTGTATATGTCATAGGGAGGATGAACATTTACATCCAGTTTTTCTTCAACGATCTTAAATTCATAGTTTGAAATCGGATACAGGATCTTATAATAAATTGGTTTATAAATGGCAAATACAGGTCCGGCAGAATAAAAATATCTTACTGCAACACCTCCGAGGTCAGCTTTTTTAAATATTTCATGCTGGTGGCCATAACTCCCTCTCAGATAAAAAACCGTATTGAGTTTTCCGTAAACAAAAGTGCCGGGAGTCTGAAAATAGGGATTGGATTCCCTGTATTCACGCGGGTGTTTCAGAGTACCTGCTTCGATTTCGAAATAACGCTTATTTAAGAAATCAACTCTTTTGGCTTCGCGATAGCTGAGACCGTACCCGTCTGAATTAAGGAGAACTGCGAATGATCTTTCATTTCTGAAAAAAATCTTCTTCTGCTCATTAAGTTCACCCTGTGCGAAAACCGGGATCACACAATAACCAATCAGAATCACAATTATAAGCAGCTTTCTCATCTTAATTGCTAACTTATAAAAAAAACAGGAGAATCCCGGAAATTTCAGCCGTTATTTTCAGCTTGTGAAGTTTCGGCCTGTGTGTAAGCAGGGCATGATTTTTCGTTACATGCGCTTACAAACAAAGCAGTTATAAAGCAAATAACCAGGATTACAGCAATCTTTTTCATAAAACCGTAGTTTTAATTAAACACAAAAGTAAAACAAACATTCAAAAAACAATCTTTGTGCCAGAATATTATTT
>JBGPAF010000208.1:0-4239 GCA_041480535.1 Bacteroidia bacterium | reverse complement strand
CCTTTATCCGTGATGCGGAAATAAATAAATGGACCCTTTTGCACTCATATTTCAAGCATATCGGACTATATGCTTACAGGACTGACATTTTGAACAGAATTACCTTATTACCAATGAGTTCACTCGAAAAAGCAGAATCGCTCGAACAGAACAGATGGCTCGAGAACGGATATAAAATAAGGAGTGCTGTTACTGAATGGGAAAGCGTTTGTATTGATACCCCGGAGGACCTTGAAAAAGCAAAAAAATACTTTGATCAATTAAAATAAAAATGCGTACCTTTAGCACAGTTTTTGATAGAGGTTACCAAAAGGGTGCTTATGAAGCAAAGTTTACTCCTGATTACACTTTTATTTTATTCCATTACCCTTCATTCTCAGAATGATACAGCCAGTGTCGTCAGGAATTACCCTCAGAAAACTTTCATCAGGGAAACAGTCAGTTCAAATATCACTATCTACCCGGTTCCTGTCAGGGAAAACAGTTTTTCGATAAAGACCGACAGAGATATGATCTCTGTAAAAGTCACAAATATGATCGGCCAGGATATTTTCAGAGTTCAATATAATAATCCGGTATCGCATACAAAGGTGATGCTCAAAAAAACAACAAGAGGCATGTACCTGGTTACAATTACATTTATTGACGGAACCAGGATTGTGAAAAAGATTATGATTGAAAATCCTGAATAGGGAAATTATCAATACCGTTTTTGCGGATAAAGGGGAAATATCCGCACCTGTACTATACTAATTAATGCTATCAAAAGAACAATCAGATTTCTTGATTGTTTATTATTGTGAGATGCCAGACATTTTGACGAATTGATTTATGTGACTGCCATGGAAGAAGGGATAAATGTTTTTTCAATAAGGGATCTTGAAAATTTCTCAGGAATTAAAGCTCATACAATAAGGATCTGGGAAAAGAGATACAGGGTGCTTGAACCGGACAGAACCGACTCAAATATCAGGACCTATAACGAAACTGAACTTAAAAAGATACTTAATGTAGCTTACCTTAACCGGAATGGCCTGAAAATATCAAAGATTGCTCAGTTCAGTGAGGATGAGCTCACACAGAAGGTAATGGCATTGAGCAGCCAGAATGAGAATCCGGATCAGAATTTCCAGCCCGGGAAGATCCTGATGACTGCTATTAGATTCAATGAATTCCAGTTCAGGGAAGCATTGGAACCGTTTGCCAGGAATTATGGCATTGAGGAAGCCTATATCAGGTTCTATCAGCCCCTGCTTGAAAAATCGAGGATCCTCTGGCAGACAGGAAGCCTGTCAAGATCCCAGGAGCAGTTTGTAAGGAGCACAATAAGGCAGATCATGGTCGTCGAGGATAACAACCTCAAATTGCCTTCAGGAAGATCAAAGGCTTCAGTTGCAATGATCAACACATCTGATAACCTGTCGGACAATAATTTTCTTTTCTACAAGTATTTCCTCAAAAAAAGAGGCTTTGATGTAATTTTCACGGGAGGCATACTTCCGGCATCGGAAGTAATTGAAATTCATAAGATCAAACCGTTCGATTACCTGGTAGTAAATTCCAGCGCTTTTGATTTTGCCAGAAAAAAAATAGGCTATTTCAGCAGTATTGGAAGATCATTGCTTATCAAGAAAATAATTCTTACCGATTATCCTGATTTTCAGGAGAAGAAAATACCTGAAAATATTCTGATTACCAGGAATCCTGAAGATTTCCGGAAGTCTATCTCTGCGCTGAAATGAGAATCTGACTTGTTGCTGGGTGCTCGTTGCCAGTTTGCCTTGTACCAACACTTAGCTTTCAAACAACCAGTAACAAGCAACTAGCAACTATTAACATTAGTACTTCAATTTCCCCATCTTAATGACTTTCCAAAAGCTCTAGAAAATATTTTCTTTCCTTCTCCAGGTTAACAAACGGATTCTTTTCGGTAATCAGATCGATCCTTGACAGAACATTTTCAGCGAATTTTCTTATCTGATCCTTGTTATTGGTCTGTATCCTGTGTGAGACAGCTTTCGAGATCTTTACAACCTCCTGCCACAAACTGATTGTCGCGTTATTAAAATAACTGCGGTTAAATGCCTCCCAGATATAATCGGTTGCAAGGGTTGAAGGATGAAGCATATCATCTTCATAGAATCGGTAATCGCGCAGATCATCCATAACCAGCTCATAGGCAGGAAAATATGCCGGCTTTGAAGGATGTTCAAGCAATTTTTCCACTGCAAGGATCAAAACCGCCTTGCTTACCTGGTTCCCGTGGGCCCCATCCTTCCAATGGCGTACCGGGCTTATAGTAAAAACAATTTGCAGACCCGGGAAAAGTGATTTCAGCTTATCAAGCTGATTTGCCCACAAAGCTGTAATATCCCCGACTGTCAGCAGTTCGTGAGCAAACTCCGATGCAGCTATTTTATGGCAGTTCGAGACAATCCTGCCCGATTGCAGCCATCTGTACACCCTGGCAGTGCCGAACGTTATAAAGAGAAATTTAGCGGAAGAAATAAACTTCAGAGCTTCAGCAGATTTTCTGTTTATTTTCCTGAGAACTTCTTCTGGATTCCCTGATGAAAAATCAGTATAATGGTCAAAACTGATCCAGGTGCCTTCGTTATTATACAGGTCGTCAGAACCATACTTTTTCCCGCTGGTAATTGAATCAAGAGTATTGCAAACTGAGACCGGATTATAAACTGTACCTGCAGGATTTATCATAACGGGCATACGTCCAAGTTCGAACTGCCGGCCTATGGATGCAGCAAAACACGAGCCTATGAACATCACAGGGTCATTATAGGTAATCCTGAGTGCCGAAGGTTCAATCTTGAATGTTGTTCTCAGTTCCATCCTGACAAAGGTGGTTTATCTTGCAAGCCTGGAGTTGATCCAGGAAAAAATATAATTAAAAAATTCATCCCTGAATAATTCATTGTGAAGTTCATGATATCCTCCATCCCAAATTTTGAGTTCTGCCAGTTTTGTTTTTGATGCAAACTCACGGCTTCCTTCGGGTGAACATATCTGGTCATCGCTTCCATGCATCAGAAGCAAAGGAGTTTTAAGCTGGGAAGCGTTTTTAAGAGCATTTGCTGCAGCTGACATTGCTGCGTGAAACAAGCTCAATGAAATCTTGTTATGATTCAGAGGATCATTTTTAAAAGCATCCACAACCTTCTGGTCATGCGAAAGATGTTCCACCACCAGTCCGGCAGGCTGGATCAGTGAAGGAAAAATATTCCTCATGATGCCAACCAGCTTAACCCTTGATTTTTCAGGTTCAAAAGCCAGCTTAAGCCAGGGAGATGTGACAATTGCTCCTTTCACTTTTGGATTCTTGCGGATAAGATAGTCAAGTACTATTCCGCCGCCAAGACTATGTCCGTAAAGGAAAAGCGGAACTCCCGGAAAAGTTTTACGACACTCACTAAGGAGGATATTAATCATCTCATCTGTGATCGTATAATTTTTAATATGTCCTCTTTTTCCGTCTGAGCGCCCATGGCCTGGCAGATCAACACCGGCAAATCCTATCATTGCCTCATTAAATAACCCTGCCCAGTTGCTGTATCGCTGAATATGCTCTCCCCGCCCGTGAATAAGAATCACGACTGCACGAAGATTTTCACCGGGGCTATTTATGAAGCCTCTTAATATCTTGCCATTACTGAGTTTGATGTTAAAATTCATTTTCTTTTTTCTTTAAAAATACGAAAGTTGATTAAAATAATATGCTTCCGGGATGGATAAACTATTTTTTCTTAACCTTTTCTCCATTTCCTTCCCTTAGTCTTAGCTATCCTTTATAAATATATTACTGGCGTCAGGATATTTAATTTATTCACGTGCTAAAATGTGGAAAATATGTCAACTTATACTCAATTCCTGTATCAGCTAGTTTTTGGCAGCAAAGATAATCTGCCATTCATTTCATCTAAAAACAAGGATATTTTATTTTGATTTACCATGGATGTAACCTATGGATATTAGACTTCCAGCCTTCCAGGCTGGCCCTGTTAAATATGGCTAATGAGTGGGCCTCGCGCTATTTCACAGGGCTGGCTCTTTCGCTAAAAGTGTCCACAGGACATTTTACTAATGCTCATCCCCCTCCGGCATTTTTGCCTTTATATTTCCTTTTCAGATTTCCCCATCAAATAAATGTAATTTATTTACTATTTAGAACACCTGCATTTTTTTATTGTATCAAATTGATATCCTTTTATTTACAGAATATCT
>JBGPAF010000207.1:0-4239 GCA_041480535.1 Bacteroidia bacterium | reverse complement strand
AGTTTCCAGAT
Organism: Bacteroidia bacterium; assembly: GCA_041480535.1. Taxonomy (GTDB): domain Bacteria; phylum Bacteroidota; class Bacteroidia; order Bacteroidales; family VadinHA17; genus LD21. Next base: position 4,228 of record JBGPAF010000207.1, on the reverse strand, counting down.
CATGGTATGGAGCAAAAATGACATTCGGGCACTTCCAGTCTCAATCTATATTTTTGTTTAAGGTTCCCTATGAGGAAATAGAGCGAATACTTGAAATTCCTGTTCCTGAAATGTCTATTATGCAAATTGGTTCCATATCAGGGTTTATCAGGCCTATTCAAAAAAAATGGATTACTGCGGACTTTGTTTTTGGTGCAGCTTTTGGCAAAGCTCGCAGCTTATACCTTAAAGACATTGAATATGAATACAATCTTGTTGAAAACAGGTTTACATATATAGAAAAGGATTATCAGTTAGTAAAAGTAAATCACTTTGGTTACCAGGTAGGAGTTAACATTTCATTTTATTTCTCAAAACGAATTGGATTACAACTTAATGCCAGGGTTCAGGATTTAAGCAACGGCGGTACTTTCTTTTTTGTTGGCACAGGTCTATGTTTCAGACTTTAATAATGTTTACTATGAGAAATTTTGTCATATGCTTTTTCATTTTAGGAGCTGTTTCCGTTACAGCTTTCTCACAGGAAGACCGGTTCACAATCCGATCAGGTGCAGGATATTATATGGATGTCTTCACGACAGATGATGGCCCGGTCATCTGGCTGGAGGGCGGATATAAATTAAACACAGGATTCAATATTAACGGAAGGGTGTCAATGGCTTCGCTTGACTGGAAGATCCGGGAGGGAACTTTTGAAGGTTATACAACAATTCAATTAAGGCAAATGGTGGATCTTACTTTCTCAAGACCTGTTAATCTAAAAGGACAACATTTTCTGGAACCAGGTGTGGGATTTAAGCTGAAGAAGGAGTATTTACTTAAGCCAGATGTTGAGAATATTTATAGTGGAGGTACTTATTACCAATATACAAGCTACAGTGACATCATTTGGGAAATCGGCTTCACAATCTGTCTGGATTATTATTATCAATTCCAGAACAACTTCTATTTGGGATTGCGTGCCGATACAAATATCATCTGGGCTCTTGGTTTTGAAGGGCTTACTTTTTCACCAGTGTTCGGGTTCCGGTTTTAGGGATGCGTAATGGCATAAGACGCCAGACGAATGGTGCAAGGGAATACCGTGTTTTACCACCGGGTTACACAGAGCAAATCGGCTCTGATCCGAATGAATCCCGCTTTGCGGGATGAATGAGGAATCTCCCCTCGCTTATGGATAACTATCGTGAAATTTGTAATTCCAAGATCTACATCCCGGTTTTCTCAATTCACATTTTAATCACATCTTTCATAATATTATTGTATTGCAATGAGTTATATAGTAAAACCAACCTGCAATGAAGCGATTAATTTACCTGGCAAGTTTGTTTTTATGCATATATTCCTGCGATAAGGAACCCGTAAAGAACCAGCTGCTCGATGTAAAAATTGACGGGCAGTATTATTCATTCAATGGCACCGCAGAAAAATATACCGATTATGTGGACAACCAGAAGAGCGGATACTTCTACCAGATCTATAATAACGACAGGCATTCTTTCCGTATCGAAGCCTATGATGAGACCTTTAATAAAGTCGTTTTCACTTTTCCTGAATTCAGCGCCTATTATATTGTCCAATTAGAGGGAGGCGAATCGAAAACCTATCAGGCTGTATCGGGCCAGTTCCGGATCCTTGGCGAGGACCACGGAAACATGAGGGGCGACTTTAATTTCAAAGCGAAAAACATTCTGGATGCGCTGGATTCCGTTATGATAACCGAAGGGTATTTTGATATTTACCTGGACGCTTACGATCGCACATTCCCGAAATAATGTATTATGTATTATTTTTGATGTATTATGTGATATATCAGAAGGATTTAGTATTTAGCGAGAGAGTTTTTCGGGTTGAAATAAGGATAGAAGTTAATTCTGATGCTTCTTTCATTAATCGAAATATTTCATCATTGAATCTGTCAGGCATTAAGCTTTTATCGGAAATTAGTTCGAGCCACATTTCAGCTTCATCGGCTTCTTCGATACAGATACTGAGTTTTGAAATGAAAGAAGCCTTACTTTGAGCCAACCTGGCAGCCCTATAATTTGCACCTACTGATGTTGAACATCTTATCAGTTGTCCACGAACATGATTCTTTAAGTAATTCCCATCAAGAGAATTGGTTAAATCAATACTGTCATATCCAAACCGTTTTGTTCTTAAAAGCATTTCCTTAGCATCCATTTTAGCGAGATTTTTTATTTGTTTTAAACATATAACCCAAAACTTCTATCCTTTAAATCAGCAATCCCCTCAACATAATACATAATACATAATACATAATACATAACACATAACACATAACACATAATACATAATACATAATACATAATACATAATACATAATACATAATACATAATACATAATACATAAAAAAAGGCCCCCGGCAGAATCAGCACAACTACCGGGGACCGGGCCAGGGCGACCCATCCGCTTTCACGGAAAAACTCAGACACAAGGTTTAACGCAGGAGACGTGTCTGACAAGGTTGGAATGGAAACCTATAGCATATCAATAATATTCATTCTCTGTAACATATGATCTTCGTAATGGACAATACCTTATCATTTGCCCGTCTTCCCTGATCTCACTTACGATCCTCTTTATCGATCGCTTGCTGATACCGAACCTGAACGCTAACTCGTCAGGAGAACCGGTACTCTTTAAGTCGGCCAGTTTTAGGATCCTGACTTTCAGATTTGCTCTGTTAATCCGGGCCATAACTTTATAAAACTTAAATTTCAGAAATTGAACTTTCACTTTAAATGTAATTAATAATATGTTATTTTCCAAATAGTTTAGTAGAAAAATCCTAAAATTTTTAGAAAAATCTGCTAAAAATGCCACATTGCGAATATATTGCTCGAATTGGTAATTTTTTGCAGGTGTTTTTGGAAAGTGAAATTTTTGAAAAGGGGTAAAATGAGTTTTACTGCGAAATTTTATCCCCCCAGTGGGTAGAGGGCGATTAAATATGGAGCAATAAAATCCATTAACCACGGAGTTGCACAGAGTTTTCACGGAGTTACACTGTTTTGCCTTCACACCTTAACGCCGTCATACCTTAATACCGTAGTTCCTGTTATATGGGTTGGACTTGCACGACCTGCATGACCTGCACGACTGCACGACTTTTTAAGCACATCGCCTATCGCTTATAACACATCATACATTATTCAAACCTGCTCGCCTGCCTTGTGTACATGCTGTAATACCTTCCCCTCTTCTTCATCAGCTCCCCATGGGTTCCGGTTTCGGTGATTGCTCCGTTCTCAAGGACGATGATCCTGTCGGCAAGGGTGACATTTGTAAAGCGATGGGTGATCAGAATGGAGGTGCGTCCTTTTAGAATCTCCCTGAACCTGCTGAATATCTCATATTCGGTATCTGCATCAAGCGTGCTTGAGGGTTCATCGAGTATCAGGACAGGAGCCTCGCGGAAAAGGGCCCTTGCAAGTGCTATCTTCTGCCACTCGCCCCAGCTTAGCTCACGGCTGTCATTAAATAGATTTCCGATAGAGGTGTCATAACCTTCGGGGAGATTGTTCAACAGATCATGAACACCTGCCGATGCTGCTGCCTCTCTTATATTTTTTTCAGCATCACTTGTTTCAATATTGCCCATCCTGATGTTTTCACCTGCGGTGAGGTTATACAGCATAAAATCCTGGAAAACCACTGAGAAGAATTTCCTGTATTCATCCGGATCCATTGTCCGGATATCTTTCCCGTCCCATTTGACAATTCCGGAATCGGGATCATAAAGACGCGTAAGCAGCCTGACCAGCGTGCTCTTTCCGGCACCATTGGGGCCGACAAGTGCAATTATCTCACCTTTTTTTATGCTGAAGGAGACTCTATCAATTGTCGGAGAGTGATTGCCGGGATATGTAAACGAAAGGTTTTCAACTGAAATTTCAGATTCCAGGTCAGCAGGAGCTGTGACAGGGGGCAGAGCTGTAATATTTTCCTTCAGATCGAGGAACTCAAAGGTATCGCCTATGAACAGTCCGTCTTCATAGAGACCTGCCAGTGAACTGAAAAGGTCCTTTATCGCTGACATTCCCTGCCTGAAAGCCAGCAGGAACATAGCCATCTGACCGAGGGTAAGATCCCCGCTGACTGTCTGGCGGGCAATAATTATGAGCAGGACAAGAAAGGCAGATGCTTTGACCACATCAGTGATAATCTCAATGCCGGTCCTTTTCCTTAAAATATTCAGTTCCT
>JBGPAF010000206.1:0-4244 GCA_041480535.1 Bacteroidia bacterium | reverse complement strand
GGATCACTAACAAAATTATCAATCCTGCAGAGGTCTGGATCTCTTATCCCGGCTCAAGGCGTTACGTAAAGCGCTACCTGGACGAGCTGAAACGACTGGACGAACGATTGCTCAGTTTTGAAACGGCCGCTCAACCGAAAATTCTGACCATAGAGCCGCTGTTAAATGTGCTGAAGCTCACTTTCGAGTGGGTATGCAATGGCGGGGAGTAGGCAGAAAACTATTCGGAATACTTTGACCACCAAACCTTGGAGTTAAATCCTTGTTGTTTCCAAATGTATGTTAAGTGTTATCAGACCGGATTATAGTGGTCAAAGAAGGACGGATTTTATAACCTGTGCAGATTTCAGCACAGGTTCCCAATGTAAATTCCTTGAGCTAACTTAAGGCAAAACCAGTTACAGAATAAAAGTATGGGTATATTTGACCATTATTGTCTTGTTGAAGAATGGAGGAAGAGCTGGGATTGAGTACCTGTTGTCTATGCCACGGAATTCGTTGTAAACCAGGTAAAAATCATTCCCTTCACGTGGATTGTAGCGCAATCTGAAATTCCCGATCAGCTCATCTTCTGTATTCACAAATTGCAGGAGTATGGATGCGGACAGTTTTGTACTGAACATGTACAAGGCCTTCAGGTTTAGAGAGTGGATATTGAGTGAATTATTAGTCTCTCTTTCAGGAAAGCGGATCGCATTAAATTCATACATTGCGGATAACTTTAAGCTGGAGGATAAATTAAAGTTAGGTTCTACTCTTAAGCCAATCCTATTACCATCGTAAAATTGTCCCGCATTTATGTCTCCTCTGATAGAGATCATTCTTGAATCTGAAGTTCCGAACATAACCTGACCTCCTGTAAAAGAATAATCACCAGTATATATTTTTATACTGTCTGATAAGTTAAAGTCATACATGACACCCTCCTGCTGGATTTCGAGAGAAAATTCCCCATGAAGTTCCTTTTTTGTATTGATTTCTAATCCCGGGGATATTCGCATTGATTCAAGTTTTCCATCTTCCAGCCGGGAATAACGCTCGCCCCTGATATTAATGTTATAATTAAACAACTTTGATTTTTCTCCGGGGAACCATCCGTACATAAGTCCTGCGTTCACACCCTGAACTCCTCCTCGCATCACAAATCCAACACCTGGATTAAATTTCTGTCCTGAAAAGGTATAATTAAAATTGTATGCAAATCCTTTTTCTGATCTTCGTTCCCAATTGACCATAAGAAACGAAGGATCGAGAGAATTCATTTTGTTGCCAATTTTGCTATCATATGTCTGAGCCCATTTGACATTAAGATAATCATCACCATAGAGTCTGAATATTCCGTCAAGTCCATGAGCAAGATTCTGATCCCCGTTCATCCCAATCCGGGAAGTGAAAATCCCTCCGACATAAGTATTTGGATTTATTACTTGCCTTCGCATCCTGAGAACACCAAAATTTTCTCCGGGAGTCTCTTCATGTTTTTCTGTCTGCATATCCATAAATCCCATGTCCCAATTGCCGATTCTCCCGACTAGCCTGGCTCCGCCAAAAATCCTGATTGGTGTACGATCAGCGATTCCAATATTCCTGCTGTAAAAGAGGTTATCGGAATGCCCCCCAAGGCTGAAATCAAACAAGCTCGATCTTTCCTGGAAAAACATTCTCTTTTCCGGAAAGAAAAGGGAATACCTTGTAAGATTGACTTGCTGGTCATCAGCTTCGACCTGAGCAAAATCAGTATTAGCAGTCAGATCAAGGGTCAGATTACTATTTATATTGTATTTTACATCAACTCCAGCATTGTAATCTGGGTTATCCTTTTTAACATACTCCGTCTCGGCATCATTGAGTGACCAATCCCGTGAAATTCCCCCTATAACGTAGGGTGAAATATAAACAGGTCTCGACGGCCTGGTTCCCTCAAGTTCGATAGTCTGTGCCAGGGAAGGTTTATATGTTGCCAGAAATCCATATTTCGGATCAATAGCAGGATAGGTGTCTGTTTCATTATTGGCGCTAATATTGCGGCTTATTATCAATCCCATAATTACTTTATCATTTTCAGGTTTGAATTTCAGGCTTGAAAAAGGGATCCTCATTTCAACATACCATCCTTTGTCATCACGGGTAGTTTTAACATCCCAGAATGTGTTCCAGCTTGTATTCATTGCTGCAAAAGGATCTGGCCCACCTCCCGCTGCATCATTAAAAACAGCAAAATCACTTCTCGATCCTGTAGGTGTTGTGAAAAAAGCCAGACTGTTTTCCTTATCATTATATGTATCAAGCATGATTCCAAAAGCGTCATAGCCAAACAACATCTCGTCTCTTTTCTTGGTGACAGCAAAGATTTTTGATGCATCCTCCATGTACAGACTGGCACCTATCCAAAGGAATTCATTGTCATACCCTATTCTGACTTCACTTTTCTCTGAAGGCTGAGCCCCGTAGTTTGGCTTATGCATCATTACAGGATAAAGATCAAGTGCTTCCCATGCAGCTTCTTTTGGAATACCATCAAATTCAACAGGACTGATGATCCTTTTAATCTTTACAGCCTCCTGACCGGTTATATTATTCTGAAAGCCTAATGATAAAACCATCACTAGTAGTCCAAAAATACTCTTATTCATTTTTTGATCATAGTAATTAGCGGGCAAAGATGTCAAATAAGTTTATTCCTTTCAAAAAAAGCGATAAATATTACATCATTCAAATGAGTAACATTGTTGAAGTAAAAATTTGTAAATCCTTTTTTAATCTAAGTCAGGCTGAGATTAATTCCTTCTCCCAACCTGATTGTTATTTATTAATCAGACATCCATCATTGAAATATTATTCCCCTTTGAGCAAAATTTACAGATCATTAAATATCCTGAGTAAAAAAGTGATCTTTTTGATATTCATCCTTTATACGCAGATTAATGACTGGTCAGCTGTATCAAATTGACCACCATAATCCGGAGTTAAATAATTGTTGTTAAGTTATGTACGTTTTTTGTTATCATACCTGATTATAGTGGTCAAAGGAAGACGGATTTTACACTAAGGCAAGAATTCTTTAGGATGATTTTTGTGAAGTTTCCATATTAATCATGGTTATCACGAATAAAACCATCAATTTTATTCTCTTAGCCTGCTATAATTAATGTTTATAGTGAGATGAAAAATTCTGAGTACAAGGTGCAGCATGCATAGTAACCTTTACTAATTCCTGGCACTTCGCACCTTAATTAAAGTTGCTTAATCTATTTCAGTATAGTTACCGGCAATGTGATCTTCAGAAAGAAACTATCTGATATGAAGGGACTTTCCGGAAGTTGGTACCTGTCGCGGGAATAAATGAGATAGAGTGCACCAAAAGGCGGTTTGAAACGCCATCCGAAAAGGCCGTACACATAAATCCTTTCATTGTCGGTGCTGTTTTGGGCAAATAATTTGATCCAGATATCATTGGTGAAATTATAGTTTACAGTTACCACATTGATGAATGTGGAACTCGAGTCGGGATCAGGTACGAGGCGTAGGTAAGATGAACTGTATTCAAGCGAAAGATTCTTCACAGGCTTCACCTGGAAACCTCCGCTGTACAGGTAAAAATTCCTGTCGAAATTCCTTCCGGTTGAAAAGCCGGTCTGAACATGGCTCCATTCCTCTGTATTGTAACCCAGGGTGAAGTCATGCCTGTGGTTATAAAAGCCTTTTTCATAAAGCTTGTATTCATTATTATAATTGTAACCGGCGCTTATGCGATTGCTGAAATAAGCATTTAACGAATTGTCGAGATCCCAACTTCTCAGTGTCCCTGACTGGCTCCAGAATATATTATTATTAGTTCCGATCTCAATATACTCCCAGATGCTGTTCTTGATCCAGAATTTATACGAACCCGCAGCATCAATTTCCCGCCTGTCATCATCCGTGACAAAACCTGTCTGGTTAACATTATCACGGAAGTCGGCTCCCACATTATTGTACCTGATATGATAATTGAATATGTTTGTCTCGCGGGCAAAACGCATATACCATGCACTGTGCGGCCAGAAAGATCCAGGGGCGCTTCCGACAACCTGGCCAGTAAGCTGCCAAGTCTTGCCAAGGTTCAGGATATAATCAAGGCTAAATGATCTTGCGTATGAGCCGTCTCCGCTTTTATCGACCATCGTGAGACCCAGGCTCGATGAATTCAGGATGTCACGCTTGAGTCTGGCGGCGGTAAAGAAATAATGTGTGCTATCCTCAGG
>JBGPAF010000205.1:0-4255 GCA_041480535.1 Bacteroidia bacterium | reverse complement strand
GAACACATCCCTTCACGGCTGCTGCTCTTAAGAGCATCCCTCGTGAAAATTATACTCTTGGAACGAAAATGTGGATTACATCCGGAGGGATACCTGAAAATGAAAAAGGTTATCCGGAGGTGGTTATTGACCGTTTCCGAAAGGAGCTTAATACTGATTATTTTGACATTATCCAGCTTCACTGTATGACAGAGGGAAACTGGACCGATAAATATAAAAGATACCTCGACGGTCTCGAAAACCTGAAAGCCAAAAATATAATCCGCGCACATGGCGTGTCCGTACACTCATTCGATGCCCTCAAAACGGCCGCAGAAAGCCCATGGTTGGATGTGATCCATGTCCGTATTAATCCTTTTGGTGATGCAATGGATAAGAAGGATCCTGCACTTGTGGTTCCGGTTATTGAAAAATTCCATAACGCTGGCAAGGGTGTAATAGGCATGAAGCTTATCGGCGGAGGCTCGCTGAGGAATGATCCTCAAAAGGTCGAAGAATCACTTAAATTTGTTCTGGGACTTGGAACCGTTGATTTGATTATTATCGGATTTGAATTACCAGAGCAGATTGATAACTATATCAACAGGATCAAACAAGTCCAGAAATCATAGATCGTATGGGCGTAGCATGCTACGCCCATACCACATAAATCATATTATATGAGATACATAAACATATTACTGGCGATATTTTTTCTGTTTTCGCAAACAGTATTTTCCCAGGATGCAGGCTTGTCTGCGATACTGAAACCAGGGAGCAAGCTGGTAAAGCTTGCTGGTGATTTTAGTTTTACCGAAGGCCCTGCTGCTGACAAGGCAGGTAATGTGTACTTCACCGACCAGCCCAACGACAGGATAATGGTATGGAGCACGAAAGGAAAACTGTCAACTTTCATGCAGCCTTCCGGCCGTTCAAACGGAATGTTTTTCGACAATAAAGAGAATTTATGGTCGTGTGCCGATGAACACAATGAACTCTGGTGCATAAGTCCTGATAAAAGTGTTGAGGTAATTCTGAACAAATATGACGGGAAGCTTCTGAATGGCCCAAACGACCTGTGGGTAGCACAGGACGGAAGCGTTTTTTTCACCGATCCTTATTACAAACGATCCTGGTGGGATCATTCTGACAAGCCTCAGGAGAAACAATGCGTCTATTATCTGAGTCCTGATCATAAAACACTGAAGCGGATTGCTGAAGATCTGGTTCAGCCGAACGGGATAATCGGCACACCTGACGGAAAAACACTTTATGTGGCAGATATCGGAGGCAACAAAACATGGTCATATTCGATAAATTCCGAAGGAACTCTTACTGACAAAAAGCTGTTCTGCGAAATGGGATCTGATGGCATGACTATCGACACGAATGGAAATATTTACCTGACAGGAAAAGGAGTTACCATATTTGATAAAACAGGGAATAAAATCGGGAATATTTCAGTGCCTGAGAACTGGACAGCGAATATCTGTTTCGGGGAAAAAAACAGAAATGCACTTTTTATAACTGCAAGCACAGGTCTTTATATGGTAAGGACACGGATGAAAGGAGCTTATTGATCTACAAACTTCATGGCTTGATCAAATCTTTTATCTTTTTGTATTATTCCTGAAATAAAAATATTTATTATTGTAGCCTGGTTTGAAATTTGGTATCAGATTACGTTTTCATAATTACATTTCAACAACAGGAGGCTATGGAAGGAACACGCAGAGCAGATATAAGGCCGGGAATTGATGTGTTGGTTGAACTTACAGAGGATAAACGCACCGGCCGTCTAACAGGAGGAAAAGTAAAGGAAGTTCTTACAACAGCTCCCATGCATCCTCACGGTATTAAAGTAAAGCTCGAAAACGGAATGATAGGCAGAATAAAGCAAATCATCCAGTCAAACTGATCCACAGCCTTATTTGTTTTCGTACATTAGCTTAGTTTCTAATTCAAATCCATTTAAAATGAAGTACGAGGATTTAATTGTCACTACGTTAGGCAAAGGAAGTGTTATTTCACCTCTTAAGGGCTCCCAGAGGGAAGATAGCCCGGTTTATAAATTTGTTAAGGATGATGAACGGATTTTGTATGAGGTTTCGGTCGCTGATTTCAACAGATATAAGGAGACTGGAGAGACTCCGGTTTCATTTGAAAAAGCAGGACCCAAGGAAAATATCTTTTTTGAACCTGCGAAAACAAAAGTTGCAATAGTAACCTGCGGTGGGTTGTGCCCGGGGTTCAACAATGTCATCCGGGCTCTTGTCAATCAGCTTGTTTACAGGTATGGAATTACCCGTATACTCGGAATACAATACGGATATGAAGGGCTCATTCCCAAATATAACCATTCAGTGATTGAGCTTACGGCTAACATGGTAAGTGATATCTATCAGTCAGGCGGTACCTTCCTTGGCACATCAAGGGGAAATCAGGATGTTGAGCAGATGGTAGACACTCTCGAAATACTGAATATCAATATCATTTTTTGTATCGGCGGCGATGGAACCCTTCGGGGAGCCCATGCAATTTACAAGGAAATTGAAAAAAGAAAACTAAAAATATCAGTGGCCGGTATTCCGAAAACAATTGACAACGACATTGATCTGATGCAGAAATCATTTGGCTTTGAGACAGCCTTCTCGATTGCCAACGATATAATCATGAATGCCCACAATGAAGCTCATGGGGCTTACAATGGCATTGCACTTGTAAAGCTTATGGGCCGTGATTCGGGTTTCATTGCAGCCAGTGCCGCACTTGCTGTCCAGGAAGTAAACTTTGTCCTTATACCTGAAGTGCCATTTGATTTGTACGGCCCAAGGGGATTTTTAAAGATCCTTAGAAAACGGCTTGAAGAGAGGCATCATGCTGTCATAGTGGTTGCAGAAGGGGCAGGACAGGAGTTTTTTGAAAATGAAAATGCCGAGCGCGATGCTTCTGGCAATATCAAGCATAAAGATATCGGGATCTACCTTAAGGAGAAGATCAGGGAAGAATTCAACGCCAAAGCATTTCCGCATTCAATAAAATATATTGATCCAAGCTATATAATCAGGAGTGCCCCTGCAAATGCAAATGACAGCAAATTCAGCAATCTTCTTGCCCAGAATGCCGTCCATGCAGCACTGGCTGGTAAAACCGACTTCGTAGTGGGATACTGGAATTACGAATTTACCCTGATTCCCATTCCAATGGCGGTGGCAAAAAGGAAAAAAATAGATGTTGAAGGGGAATTATGGTGGAATGTGCTTGAAGCCACCGGCCAGCCTATTAGCATGAAAAATCATTGATATGATTAAGAACATTATTTTTGACCTTGGAAATGTTCTTATAAGTTTTATCCCTTCTGAATACCTGAAGAAGAAAAACTACCCTTCAAACATAAGAAATACAATCCTGAATGATATATTCAGAAGCGAGGACTGGAAAAAGCTCGATAACGGAGATATTACAGTTTCGGAAGCTATAGAATCAATTGCTCTTAAATCTGCCCTTAAAAGGGAAGAAATAGCCCTTGTTTTTAATTTAAGGATCGATATAATGTTTCCCCTTGACGATAACGTCAGACTGCTTCCTGAGCTAAAAAAACAGGGTTATCGGGTATTTTACCTTTCGAACTTCCACCTTGATACTTTTGAAGCCGTAAAAAACGATTATTATTTCTTCAAATATTTTGATGGCGGAGTTGTTTCTGCTGATATAAAACTTTCAAAACCCGATTTAAGAATTTACAGGTACATTCTTGACAAATATGCTTTGAAACCTGAAGAAAGTCTTTATATTGATGACATCGAAGAAAATATTGCAGTAGCTTACTCGACCGGGATGCAGACTCTTTTAACTTACGGATCTCCGAAGATCTCTGAAGAGCTTGAAGAAAAGTTGATAATTAAATTGGGGGTATAAGATTTTTTTTCTGAATTTAAACCCCCTCTGTCGCTTCGCGACATCTCCCCCAGGGGGTGCGAAAAATCAGATTACATACTGAATTTTTTCCCCCCTCAGGGGGGAATTAAAGGGGGGCTTAGATTTTAATGACAAATCCTTTTAAAATTCCCTACAACTCCCCGGCTGCAAACAATTTATTCAATTCTCATCGACTCTAACTGTGTTTTTACTGTCTATAATAAAGTGTACGCCAGACACTTAACCGGCATTTTATACAGCTTTACTCCATGGATGATTCAGAGTTGATTTTTGAAGAATTTTACCAGAATTGATGCTTTGTTTTTTCCAACCAATTTTTCAAGCTCAATTTCGGGTG